>RFIK01000013.1 GCA_003695605.1 Chlorobiota bacterium | reverse complement strand
TCGAAGGCAATCTCCATGGGGACTCCAGTACGTTGTGATGAACGGCAGCTACAGCGCACATGCCACGTCGAAGGTCGCTTCTGTGCGAAATATAATCATCGCGCACGTAGCGCAGAGCAGGCAATTTCCTCTGCCTCATTCCGTCTTGTGCGGTGCACATCCACTGTTCCACACCCTAACCGAAGGAGAGCCCGATGGCATTTGATTTCGAGATGATCCGCCGTGTTTACGCGCGAGTGCCAGAGCGTATCGCCGCGGCACGTCGCATCGTCGGCCGCCCGATGACACTCGCCGAAAAGATTCTCTACGCACACATGGCAGAGTTGCCTTCCTCGCCTCCCGTGCGTGGGAAAGACTACGTCGAGTTCTTCCCTGACCGTGTCGCGATGCAGGACGCAACGGCACAAATGGCGCTGCTGCAATTTATGAGCGCGGGTATCCCGCGGGTTGCTGTACCGACAACGGTCCACTGCGACCACCTCATCCGCGCAGAACGCGGTGCGAAGGAGGACCTCCAAACCGCTCTCATCGAAAACGACGAGGTCTTCCAATTCCTGGCTTCCGTCTCGAAAAAGTACGGCATCGGTTTTTGGAAACCGGGAGCAGGAATTATTCACCAGGTCGTGCTCGAAAACTATGCCTTCCCCGGTGGAATGATGATCGGCACCGACTCGCACACACCGAACGCTGGTGGCTTAGGCATGGTGGCAATCGGCGTCGGTGGTGCCGATGCAGTGGACGTGATGGCCGGCATGCCGTGGGAATTGCTGATGCCAAAGCACATTGGCGTGCGACTGACGGGAAAGATGAATGGCTGGACCGCACCGAAGGACGTCATCCTGAAGCTCGCCGGTATTCTGACGGTCAAAGGTGGAACAGGCGCGATCATCGAGTACTTCGGCGATGGCTGCGCAACAATCAGCGCAACCGGCAAAGCAACGATCTGCAACATGGGCGCTGAAGTCGGCGCGACCACTTCGATTTTCCCATACGACGACGCAATGGATCGCTACCTGCGCGCCACCGGTCGCGCCGACGTCGCCGATGCAGCACGCCCACTGGCAGAGCACCTCCGCCACGATGATGACGTCGAACGCAATCCGGAGCAGTACTTCGACCGCATCATCGAGATTGATCTTTCGACGCTGGAGCCGCATATCAACGGCCCCTTCACTCCGGACCGCGCGATGCCCATCAGCGAGTTCGTCAAGGAAGTCGAGAAAAACGGCTGGCCTGCTGACCTACGGGTTGCGCTCATCGGTTCGTGCACCAACTCCTCCTACGAGGACATGACGCGCGTGGCCGAAATTGCGGACTATGCTGCACAACATGGCTTGAAAGCAAAGTGCGAACTGACCATTACCCCTGGCTCGGAGCAAATTCGCGCCACGATGGAGCGCGATGGTATCCTCGAAAAACTCGAAGCAATCGGCGCAACCGTACTCGCAAATGCATGCGGTCCGTGCATTGGGCAGTGGAAGCGGCACGACGTCAAAAAAGGCGACAAGAACTCGATCATCACCTCCTTCAACCGCAACTTCAGTGGTCGGAACGACGGCAATCCCGACACGCACGCATTCGTTGCGTCGCCTGAAACGGTGCTGGGTTTTGCCTTCGCGGGCGATCTGCGGATTGATTTCACCAAGCAGCCGATCAACGGTGCGGTGCTCAACCCGCCGCGAGGAGAAGAACTCCCCCAGCGCGGCTTCGTCCCTGATCCCGAGGGCTACGTGCCCCCTGCCGACGATGGTTCGCAGATTGAAGTCATCATCAAACCAGATTCGCATCGGCTGCAGAAGCTCGAACCCTTCCCACCACCGCGGAAGGAAGAGTTCCGCGACATGGTCCTCCTGCTCAAGGTCAAGGGGAAATGCACCACCGATCACATCTCGCCAGCGGGGCCATGGCTTCGCTTCCGCGGGCATCTGGATAACATCTCGAACAACATGTTCACGGGCGCAACCAACGCCTTCAATGGCAAGCTCAACTCTGCAAAGAACGTGTTCACTGGCCAGTACGACGAAGTGCCCAAGGTTGCGCGGGATTACAAAGCACGTGGAGTGTCGTGGATCGTCGTCGGCGAAGAAAACTACGGCGAAGGTTCATCGCGTGAGCATGCTGCGATGGAGCCGCGGTACTTGGGAGGGAAGGTGATTTTGGTCAAATCGTTTGCCCGAATTCACGAAACGAACCTCAAAAAACAAGGCATGCTGCCGCTGGTGTTCGACAACCCTGCCGATTACGACCTCATCGGCGAAGATGATCGCTTTACGCTCGACATTGAGCAGTTGCGTCCAGGCGAGCCGCTCGAAATGGTCATTCGCAAACCCGATGGCGCCGAGCACCGTATTCTCGTGCGGCATTCGATGAACGCCCATCAACTCGAGTGGTTCTGGGCAGGAAGCGCACTCAACCGAATGGCGCAGCGACTGCATTAGCAGACGACATAGCTCGTGCACCCCCGAAGCGGTTATACATTCGACCTCAATCTTACCAGAGCACCGTCGTCGTGCGAAGTTCACCAAAAATGCCCCAGCTCGGGACAAGCTGGATGCCGTTGGTGTGCTCATACACTGGCAGTTGCGCGCCAATTCGAACGATGAAGGGCTCCCACAGTGTCAGTGCAACTGCAGGCAGAAGCTCGATACGAAACGTCCCCGTTGCGCTGACGAGCGTCTGGCCGATGCGGTCAGGTGCAGTCCAGCGCCATCGGGTAAGCATGAGCGGAATGATCGGCAGATCGAGTGCTGTCGTGCTCAGCGCAAGGAGTGCTTGAACGTCGGTCCCCATCGTTCGGCCATTGACGTTGGTTCCGGGCTGACGAACAAGGATCGAAAGCGCAGCGTTCGCCTCGGGCTCATCGAAACGATACGCACACAATCCCCATGCGAGTGCATCCCATGTGCTGGTGCCAGGCTGTACGTCGAGCGGCAACTCGACACTGCCGTCGGAGCGTCGGTAGTCACCCGTTGGAGCTTTCGCTCCAATGCCGAGCGCAACAGTCCACGACGTAAGTGGAGAAGGTGGCACCACGGTGTATTTGACAATACCGAAGGCATCGCTCAATCCCGCAGCGTGGTAGCGGTATGCCGTCCCACTCGCAGAGACCCAGCGCGCTTTGTCTGTCAAGGGAAGTACCACGAGAACGCTCCACTGGCGAAGCGGGGAAAGCTCCAGTTCGAGATTGAGCGAATGCGCCCATGCACGGCGTTGGTACGGATCGGCAACTGCCTGACTTCCGTTGAGCGTGCGTTCCATCGCAGTGTATGCATAGACCGCAGCCGCGGTCATCGTTCCTGCAGGCAGAGCACCCCGTTCGGTGCCGCCGAGGAACGTCCCCGTCCCACCGCAGCAGCTTTGACTGTAGAGCGCACCACACGCTGCAAACGTACTCAGTACTGCTCGCAGTACCAGACGCATCGTTAGAGGACAAAAACGGTGATGAGCCGCTGGGTTTGGCCGCCGCGACTGTCGCGGACGGCAACTTCCAATGTAGCGCTCAATCCACTGCAGCAGGGTGCGGGAAGGAACGTGACTTGCGCACCCGAGCCTACGATGTCGCCATCAATGACGCGCCAAAATAGCTCAGCTCGTCCCCATCGGGATCACGTGCGTAACAGGTAACCGTTACCGGTTGACCAACGATAGCAGCGCCACCGACGACAATGCTATCAATCACTGGTGGATGATTCTCCGCTGAGGAGGCAGGGGAAGAGTCTGAGGAGCACGAAAGGAGCGCCGCAGCGACTGCGGCTGTCACCGATGCAATGAGAGAGCGCATAGAAACTTCTCTCATGTTGGTTACCGCAGGCAAAGATACGTAAGTTTGTGTTGCCACTCCGTTGGAGGGCTGGGTACTACTAACTATGTGGAGGTTTGCCATGCGGTACGTGCCACTTGTCGGGCGGATTCTCTACAGCCTCATCTTTCTGATGAGTGGAATGACTGTACACTTTTCCGCACAAGGAGTCCAGTTTGCCGAAGCACATGGTGTCCCTGCAGCATCGGTGCTTGTGCCACTGAGCGGAATTCTTGCAGTCCTCGGAGCACTGAGCATCATCCTGGGGTATCGCGCCAAGCTTGGTGCATGGCTGCTGGTGCTCTTTCTGGTGCCTGTGACGTTCACGATGCATGCATTCTGGGCGATCACCGACCCGATGCAACAGAGCATCCAAATGTCCATGTTCCTCAAAAATTTGGCGTTGCTCGGCGGCGCGCTGCTTATTGCATATCACGGCGCAGGCCCGCTGAGCCTCGACGAGCGGAAACAGGCGTAGTATCCGTCAAGCTAGCGAGCATAGTTGCCATCACCATCCATCGGCAGATGTTGCCAGGTGGGGCAGGTTGTATTTGTATGGTATTCATCGGCATTTCTATGCGTTCGTTGGAGCAACTTATCACTGAACTCCAGGCCGAGGCAGAGCAAAACCCAGCATTTCGAAAAACGCTGGAATTGCTCGTTGCGTTAGGCGAGGAAATTCTCCGCCCTGCACGGGAGAAGGAAACTGCACCACCATCTGCTGACAACGCTACCGCTGAACCATCACCGCACAATAGCAGCCAACAACAAGCTGATTCACCCCCCATTCCTGACGAGGATATCCAGCGCTTAGTCGAGCATTACCATGGCGGGCATGCACACGAAGCAGCCCTTGCACAGAAGTTATCCTCTTCACTCACCCTGAGGAATGGATTTGATGAACAAGAGCCTCCCTTCGATCCTGAGCTGATCAGCACACGCACACGACTCAAAGCAGAAGTTGCCCGCTGGTGTGCCGACCGTCTCCGTGGCGAAATTCCACCGGACGCAGAATCTCCCTACCGCCGAAGCGCGATTGCGCGGGCAAAAGCATTGCCGTTCTGCTACCTATGGATGCTCAACTACCAAGGCACCCCAGCAATGCTCGACTGCATCGCCGATTGCTACGATGCGCTCGCCGAAGTTGCTGAGCTTGTCCCATTCATCCCCAAGGTTCACCAACGCCCAGCGTGGGCAGACCGGCTGCTCGAACTTACAGCAACTGTCCAGTCCGCGCTCTACCATGCGTTGGATGAGGCCAGCCAAGATCCTGCCGATTACCCCGATCCCGACCAAACCACCATCTTTGGGTGGCTTAAGTGGTACACGAAAACCTACCAAAAGTTCATCTCGCGCCACATGAGGCGAAGCGATCCAGCAGATTATACCCGCGTAGCCGAGCTTATCACTGAGTTTGACCGTTTGCGGATAGAAATCCAGCACGCAGTGCCAGCGCTTGACGTAGAGCTCCCTGAACGCACCGATGCTCAGCCCAGACGTACGCCGACATCACCGGTTGCCAAACAGCGACTGCGCACCCTCCGATACCACGTTGGACACATTCTTCGCCAGAGCATCGAACCTGAACATCACTGGCGGAAAATTCGCGAGCAGATCGAAGCACTCATCGAGTTAGGTGTTCCCCCAAGTAACGTCGAGTTGCGCAGCGCGCTTTTGCCCGTCATTGAGGAAGTTCCCACCGGTGATGAATTTCTCTCGCACTCTGTCCGCCTTGTCCTGCGCGAAATTGACCGATACCTTGCCCACCAAGAGGCCACAACGGGTATTGAATTTGAGGAAGTCGCTCCTCCAACCCCTGACGTCGAGGCAGTACATACCGCACTTGCCGGCAAGACCATTCTCCTCATCGGTGGCGATGAGCGTCCGCACAGCCGCGCTGCAATCGAGAAAGCATTCGGGCTCGCAAAACTCGAGTGGATCCCCACTCGCCCTCACCAGTCGCTCGATGATTTTCTTCCGTTCTTGAAGCGCCCGGACATCGCCCTTGTGCTGCTGGCAATTCGATGGTCAAGCCACAGCTATGGCGAGATTGCGCCGATTTGTAAGGAATACGGGAAACCACTCGTCCGCTTGCCTGGCGGCTACAGCCCCAACCAAATCGCCACCCAGATCCTTGCACAAGCAGGAACAGCCCTTGGCGTTGACAGCTCCGGCGGCAGGACTTGAACCTGCGACCCTCTGATTAACAGTCAGATGCTCTAACCAACTGAGCTACGCCGGAATCGCGCTACAAAAATACAACACACGCTACCACCGTTTGGATGCACCCGAGCTGCAATTGGCCTGAGGAGCTGCACAGCGTTCGAGCAGAGTTCTGCAAATTCGCAGCGCGTGAAGCTCTCCTTTTGGACCACACAATGCGCAAACGACTTCTCGACCCAACCTACCGTCCATCGTCGCTGGGAACACCAGCGTGTACCGAGCTTCCCTCGGGCGTGCGCGTCATTACCGACACTGTTCCCCATGCCCGGACCATCGCGCTTGGCGTCTGGATTGAATGTGGCAGCCGTCACGATACAATCGCTGGCATCGCGCACATGCTCGAACACGTCCTCTTTCGCCGTTCCCAGCGGACAAGTGGCACTGCTCGCTCCCGTCGGGTTGAATCACTGGGTGCATACCTGAATGCCTCGACCTCGAAAGAGCTGACGTGTTACGACGTCCGCGGCATGGCAGAGCATCTTGAGCAACTTGCGGACATCCTCTTCGAGCTTGTCTTTGCACCTGCATTCACTCCGCGCGACGTCGAAAAGGAGCGTGCTGTCATCGCGGAGGAAATTCGCTCCTACGAGGACGATCCCGAGGAGGTCGTCTGCGATGCGCTCGACGAGCTACTCTTCGGTACCCACCCACTGGCGCACCCGATTGCAGGAACGCTCGATAGCGTTGCATGCATTATGCCGAGCGATCTTGAAGCATTTCACCGCACGTACTACGTCGGCGCACGCTGTGCTGTAATCGCGAGCGGACCGATCGAACATCGTGCACTGGTCGAGTTCGTCGAGCGCGCACTTGAACGGTGGAACGTGCCATCCGGCACCCGTTCAATAAACTCCCCGCCGCCCCGCCGACGCTCCCCACAGCAGCATGCTCTGCCACGCGCCTTCCAGCAAGCTCACTGTGCACTCGGGATCAGAGTCGCAGGTGCGCAGCATCCAGACCGTCACGCGCTGGCAGTGCTCAACATCCTCTGGGGCGATAGCAGCACTAGCCGTCTCTACCGCCGCGTGCGCGAACAGCGTGCGTTGGCCTACAACGTTTACTCCACGCTCCAGCTCTGGAGTGATTGCGGTGAGCTAACCGTCTACGCAGGTACTCACCCGGACCGTATCTCGGCGGCGATAGATGGAATTACCAACGAAATCGCGCGGCTTGGCACTGCTGCACCGACACACGCTGAGTTTCGTCGCGCACAGCAGCAGTTGCGCGCTTCCTTCGTGATGAGCACTGAAAGCCTCTCAGCACGCATGCACGCACTTGCCCGAATGGTGCTCGAAGAGAAAACGCTCGAACCAATCGAAGCGGGCATCGAGTCAATCGAGGACACAACGCTCGAGCAGGTCCAATCGCTTGCAGCGAGCTTAAGTGATCCCTCCCAGTGGTGCGTGGTCATTTGCCAGTAGCGTACACTGCTGCTTAGCGCGTTCGAGGGATCGTTGCATCGGCGCTCCAGAGCAACTTCTGCCGGAGAACGTCGAAGTACGTGGTATCAGAGCGCTTGATCAGGCGCGCCGTCAGTGTGGAACGGCGAATGGTACACCGCATCTCAGGCTCGAAGGGAGCAACATACTGCCCATCGGCAACAAGTGAGGCGGCATGGCTTTCGGCATCGAGCAGGAGTGTAATTTCTGCGCTATCGCCAATGACCAGCGGCCGGAGTGTGAGCATATGCGGGCAAATCGGCACAATGCAGAGCACTGGTGCCGATGGCGCCACTATTGGTCCGCCGCATGAGAGCGCATACGCCGTCGAACCGGTCGGTGTGGTCACAAGCACTCCATCGGCGCGATAGCGTGCGATGTAGTGCTCGTCCACCCACGCATGGATTGTGATCATCCGCGAGGAATCTCGCTTCTCGAGCGCAAACTCGTTAAGCGCGTAGAGCACGGTCGCGCGTTCGTCCAGCTCGAGCGTCGTCTCGACCATCGCACGATCAACGATGCGGTAGCGTCCGCTGAGCACATCATCAATTGTTGTCTCGAGCGCCTCGGCGGGGAATTCCGCAAGGAAGCCAAGCTTGCCCAAGTTGATTCCCAAGAGCGGCAGATCGCTTTCGGCAAGTTTCCGTGCGCACGCGAGCATTGTTCCGTCGCCCCCAAAACACATGACGACGTCGGCAAAGCGTCCGAACTCCTCCAACGGGAGCGCCTCGACCTGCTCAGCGAGCGCAGGCAGCATCCGCGCTTTGACTTCCGGCTCAACGCAGACCTCCGCACCACGCTTGAGCAGCAGCTCGACTGCTTCCACCACGCGGCGGAGCGCGTCGGTTTTCCCCAGATTCACGTACAATCCGATTCGGTTCATCCGCGCATGCCCTCCGACGGTTGTGGCGCTGAACTTGCTGCATCCCGGACACGGACGTACGCCAGCCGAAGTTCGGCAAGCGAACCAAGGAGAATGCGCTCTTCCTCCTCTGACCGAGCAGCACGGGTGCGCTGTTCGAGCACATCGAGCAGGTCAATGGCAAGTCGCGCAGCGTCCAAATCCAGTTGCTGCTCATTTGACCGAGGATCGGGAAGTTCCCCCAACGCAACAAGCGCTTGCGTCACCAACAACGCGACCAGATCGCGTAAATCCAGCGGCCGATTCATTGCTGCTCCTGACGGCGGTGAGCGAACATCTCCAACATCCGGTCCGTTACGACAAAACCCCCGACCACGTTGAGCGTACCCAAAACGACTGCGAGAAAACCTAACACCATCGCTGCCGTATTCGAAGGAGAAGCATTCCCCAACACGATGATCGCGCCGATGAGCACGACGCCATGAATCGCATTTGCACCCGACATCAGCGGCGTGTGGAGGACCGACGGCACCTTCGAGATTACCTCGATGCCAACGATCACCGACAGAATGAGCACGTACACAAGCTCGATGTTCGCAGCCAAAAATGCAAGGAGCGCTTCCATTGCAAGCGTCGTAGTAGTGACTGTCGGTAGCGAAACTACAACGGCCCACACGTTGACAGCTGAACCGAGCACCGCCCAGCACAGCAGCAAGCGGCGAAATCGCTGATGGAACATCGCACGCTCCTTCCGCGACAGGATCACCTGCACATTGCCTTCTGCACCGATCATCCTATGTGTAGCCTGCACGCGGTACATCGTCCCGCAGCAGTATCTTTGCTGCCCCATGCGGCATCCCACTGCTCCAGAACCACTATGCACCGTTTCATTGTAGCACTTGCAGCGTTTGCTTTCTGCTCAATTTTCGCACTTTCCCAGCAGATCGAACTTAGCGGGCGCATTCTCGACGCTCGCGGCAATCCACTTCCGGTTGCGCACGCCGAACTTCGCCGCGCCGGACGGCTGGAGCCATTGGTGCAGGTGCGCGCAAATCCCGATGGCAGCTTTGCGCTCAGTGCCAACGGTGAAGGTCTCTTCTTGCTCCGCCTTGCAGGGTTGCACCATCGCGCGGTCGAAATTCCTCTGGTTGTTGGCTCAGCAGGTGTACGCGAACGATTGACGGTGCAGCTTGCGACTCTCCGATTCCCCGAAACACGCGATAGCGTCCTGCTGAGCCATCGTGGCGCACTTCCAACGACGACCGAAGGGACGCTGCTCCGAGAACGCAAGGAGGGATACATCCTCGGTGGCCTCCGCCGCGGCAATCACTACCGGATCGTCATCCGCGGCCACGGGCGCGGTGTGGTCACTGCATCGAGTCGGGATAGCCTCATGCTTGCTCCTGATGGCTATTACGTCGGCATTCTCCACACCGATAGCCTCGAATTCGATCCAGCCGAATTGCCACGACGGAGCGATGCAGTGACCATCACTTGCCAATCTGCCGAGTGGCAGCAGATCGCCGATGCATACCAAGCGCTGGTGCAGTACCAGCAGGCATATGCCGATTCGAGCAATGCTGCGCTGGCACGCGCTGCACTCGCGGGCGGGAGCGCTGGCGATGCTAGCGCAATCCATACATCGCTCGGCGCATGGCGATGGCGTGATACAATCGTTGCACGCCTTGCAACTGCGCGTTCACCGCTTGCAGAGCAGTTCTGGTTGCTCTTTGCGCTCGCCTTGCCTGCCGGCGACGGAACCGCGGAGCTACACCGTCGGGCGTTGCGCGAGATTCCGCCGTCATCGCCGCTGTGGGCGCTCGATCCGCAGCTTGTCTTCCAAGCGCTCGCTCACCGCACCGATGCTGAGCGTCGGCAGTTCCTCGACGCACTCATCGAAACTAACCCCGATACAACCGCCCGCGCTACCAGCGCGTTCACCGAACTTGTTGCTGCCTACACAGCTCGCGATCGGGAACGTGCACGAATGCTCTACACCGTCCTGACCAAACGCTGCCCGACGCATCCGCTGGCTAAGACAGCTGCACGGTTTAATCCCGACCGCCGGATCCAGCGTGGTGCCAGACTGCCTGACTTTCGCCTGCCAGGGAAGCAACGCGGCACAGCCATCACCAGCGAACGCGTGCTCGGGCAACCGGTGCTCATTGCAATTGTGCTCGGCGATTGCCAGCCGTGCGCAGAGCGTCTGGCTGAGCTTGCCCAGTGGCGCGATTCAACAAAGCGCCAGCTCCGTGTGCTCGTCGCAAGCGTCGGCACACCCAGCGGCGAGCTGGCGCGTGTGCTCGAACGTATTCCGCACGACCTTTCCATCCTTCCATCGCCCAGCGCACCAGAACTTGAGCCATTCGAAATCGAAGGATTCCCCTCCTTCGTGCTCACCGACGCAACGGGTACCATCCGAGCGACCAGTCAAGAGCTTCGCACGTTGCGGACCGATGTCGGACGCTACCTCGATGAACAACCATGACACGCCAGGACGTCGAAGCATTCTGTGCAGAAACACTTGCCGCACTGCAGGCAATCAACTCCCCTGAAGCACTCGAGCAGTTTCGGCTGACCTACCTCGTCCAGAAAGGGCGCATCCGCCAGATGCTCGACCAGCTGCGCCAGGTGCCGCAGGAGGAAAAACCCATCATCGGGCGGCTCCTCAACGATCTACGGCGGATGGTCGAAGCAGAATTTGCAGCACTTGCAGAGCGATTTCGACAGGAACGCTCGCGTCGAGACTTCGACCCAACGCTGCCTGGTCGCCCGTTGCCGACAGGATCGCTCCATCCCGTTCTACAAACGCTCGACCGCATGGTGGAGATCTTCGTCCACATGGGTTTCGCTGTTGCCCATGGCCCGGACGTTGAGGATGACTACCACAACTTCGAAGCGCTCAACTTCCCTCCCGATCACCCTGCACGCGATATGCAGGACACGTTCTTCCTGCGGCGCACTGATCGCAGCGGCAAACCTCTCCTGCTCCGCACACACACATCACCGGTGCAGATTCGGCTGATGGAATCCATGCAGCCACCGATTCGCGCGATCATGCCGGGACGCGTCTATCGCAACGAAGCCATCAGTGCGCGGTCATTGGCGGAGTTTCACCAGCTCGAAGGACTGTGCATTGACGAGCACACAAGCTTTGCTGACCTGAAAGGCACCATGATCGCGTTTGCCGAGCAGATGTACGGCAGCGGCATTCGCTACCGATTTCGACCGTCGTTTTTCCCCTTCACTGAGCCAAGCGCGGAGATGGACATCGAGTGCTTCCTCTGTAGCGGGAAAGGCTGCCGCGTCTGCAAGTACTCCGGCTGGCTCGAAATCGTCGGCTGCGGGATGGTGCATCCGAACGTCCTCCGTGCATGTGGATTGGACCCCGAACGCTGGCAAGGCTATGCCTTCGGGTTTGGCATCGAACGCGTGACGATGCTCCTTGCCGGCATTGACGACATCCGACTGCTCTACGAGAACGACCTTCGACTCCTCGAGCAATTTTAGCGCAGCCGCCACTCCGCTTGAAGCGAAACCTGCCGCGTCGGTCCCAGGTTGCCGATGTACTCGGCGTAGTAGTAGTCGAGTGCATTTCGCACGTTGAATGTAAGCCGAAGCGGAACAGCGACCGGGACATCCCACAGCAACCGGAGATCAAGCACGTGGATAGGCACGCGTGCATCGCCATCGGGCACAAGGCCCAGCTGCACGATGCGTTCGTCAATGCGCTCGACGCGCGAGAGGAACCGGTAGTCCACGTTCAACTGAACGCGGGGGAGCGGTGCGACGATTAGCCGCGTATTCCACTGCACGTTGTGGCGGAAGCGGAGCGTGGCATGCTCGACCAAGTCACGCGGCGCCATGAGCGTTGCGCCCGATTCAACGCCGATCGTCTCGCCCCAGAGCCAGCCGCGAACGGTGATCTCGATACCTGGCAACAACGCACGCGTGATGTTGACGAAGCGAATCTCCGCCGTTGTATCCACCACAAACTGCGGCTCGATGAGGTTCTCCATTCGGGCAACGAATGCTGCCGCATCGAAGGTCCACTCCCGCCCGCCGAGTACTGCGGTGTGGAGCACACCTACTTCCGCCGACCAGCCCACTTCGGATCGGAGTGCTGGATTGATCCCGACGGTGAACCCAGCAAAGCGGAGTGCAGCGTAGCGCTCGGTGACAGTTGCAGCGCGGAAGGCGCGCCCGATCGAGGCGCGGAGCGACATTCGCTCGCTGATGCGGTAGGTAAGCCCAAGCTTCGGGCTGAGCTGGAGTCCTGCGGTTGGCTCTGTGCTGACGTTATCGAGCCGTCCCCCGAGCGTTGCGACCAAATTCTCCCGGATACGATACTCTGCTTGCGCATAGACGCTCGTGATTGCTTGTGTTCGGCGGCCCTGCGTATAGGGCGATTCGACGGCGTTGAGCAATAGATTGGCCCCGCTTGTCACGTTGAGCTGATCGCTTGCTTGGTAGCTTGCCTGGAGCTCAGCGTTATACTGCGTAGCATCGGCGCTGACATGGCCGCTCGAATCCGGTGGAACAGTATTCGTGTACCACGTCCGGAAGATGCTCCCGCGGAGGATGGTAAAGAGCGCTGGACTCCAGATCGTCCGTTGCTCGAGTCCAAGCAGCAGCTTGCGCGAGTCAATGCGATCGGTGGTATCGGTTGTCAGTGGCGGCAGTGTCGCATAGGCGAGACTTCGCCAATTGAGCCAATTGGCGCGATTATCGGCAGCGTACTGCGCCACAAGCCGCAGCTGGGCAGCGCTGCTCAGCTCGTAGGTGACTTTCCCGAAGCTGTACCATCGCCGGGAGTCGTTGTAGTCGCGGTAGGACTCATCGCTCCGATAGCCGCCAGCTGCCAGCAGTCGCAGCGGGCCGAATGCTCCGGAAGTGCTTGCATCGAATGCACCAAGCCGCGGTGGATCGCTCCGGTAGCGCCACGTTTCGAAGCGTGGAAGCGTCCACAGCCCGCCGAGCGCACGGATGCGCAGCTCCGGCGATGGCGATTCCTCGCGCGTGAGCACGTTGATGACCCCACCGAGTGCGCTGGTGCCGTAGAGCGCTGAGCCTGCACCTTTGACGATTTCAATTCGCTCGACGTCCGCGATCGGAAGCGCATCGAAGCTCATGTCCCCATTGTCGGCGCTGAGGACCGGAAAGTTATCGAGCAGCAAGAGCACCCGCGAGCCAAGTCCGTAGGAAAAACCCGACGAACCGCGGATGCTCACCTGCGAGCCTGTAACAACAACCCCTGGTACATACCGCAGCACCTCGTCCAAACGCGTCAGTCCACGTTCGGCGATGGCCTCGGCATCTACTAAGCTGACGCTCGTCGAAACTTCCTGGATAGATTGGACGCGTCGCGCTGCTGAGACAACCACCGCTTGCGACGCGATGCTCTCAACGCGCAAGCCAATGCGCACGCGCACGGTATCGCCGCTGCCGAGTGTGATGCGTTGCTCGGTAGGATGATAGCCCACCGCACTGACAAGCACCGTGAGATTTCCCGCAGGCACCCGACGCAGAACAAACGAGCCATCGCGGCGCGAAACTGCCCCATGAGGCAGGCCGCCAAGGCGAATTGTCGCACCGACGATGGGATCGCCACTCGACTGCTCGACGACGACACCGACGATTGTCCCGAACTGTGCGCGAGCAATTCCGACGGAGAGAGCAAGCGCTACAAGCCAACGCGGTACCATAGACGCCTATCGAAACGGTTGCGGTGGTGGGTTACGGAAATCAATCGTGATGTCCACATCGAGACGTCGTTCGCCGCGACGGAGCACGACTGCTTTCGGCGTCCAGAGCGAGTCAGAAGCGTACAGCCCGACAACACGCCAGTCGCGGAAGACATTCGGTCCGTACTGCTGCGCAACGGCGATGTACTCCAGCCGAAGAGGCTCCGGTGTTCCCTCGGTGAACGGGATGGAGATTGCGTACTGGGTCGAATCGAGGATGCTGGTGGGCGTAAAGTACGCCTGCCCACTGAGCACTGCTGCGATGATGCTCGAATCGCGTGGAATAGTGCGGAAGGCTACCACGCGCAGATCCAGGATGCTATCGCGTGGCGGATAGCTCTCGCGTCCGCCGCGGACTGTCAAGCGACCGCCGAGTTCTGCAGTCGGCGGAAGCGCAGTCGGATCGAGTCCTCCGTCGCAGTGGCCGAGCAGCAGAGCAAGCACACAGCCGAGGAGCAGCTTACCGCGGAGTCGCATGATCTCGCACAAGGGTCGTTGCACTCATCCACATGTCAAAGCGGAGTTCGCCGAAGACGGCGTTGCGCAGTTCGGTATCGGCGAGGAACTCACGGTCTTTCCTTGCGAGTCCGCGTTTTGGCGAGTAGTGTTCTGCCAACGTGCAGAGCCGCTCGAAGTCTGCGTGGTGGAAGAAAAAGCGCATTTCGGCGTAGTCGCGCGCCGAACCAGTAGTCACGAGGAATTCCCAATCGCTCGATTGGAGTAGCAGGAGTTCCCGAAGTGCTTGCGCAAGCAGGCGCTCCAGTGTTGGGGTGCGGTGCTGGGTAGCACATCGCTCGGCAAGCCGCATCCAGCGCCACTCTGCGCGGTAGAGCGCTTCCCACATCCAATGCACCGACGGCTCGATCCAGACGTCGTGGTGGTTCCCGCGTCCCCAGGAGCCTTCGGGAAGTCGGACGATCTCGCGGGGCGGCTCCATCTCAATTGCAGCCGACGCAGTCAGTGGCCGCGCAATCGGCGAGAGCGAAAGCCCACGGAGGACGTGGTAGAGGAACACTGGCCCTTCGAACCACCAGTGCCCGAAGAGTTCCGTGTCGAACGGCAAACAGACAACGCCGCGTCTTCCGGTCGTGCGGCGGTATTCGGCAAGCGACCGTTCGACAAGTTGCGTAAAGTGGAACGCATGGAGCTGTGCCCGCTGGTGCGCCCACTCGGGGACGTAGAGCAGCTTGTAGCGCATGTCCGCTCTTGCATCGGTGACGCGCCAGTAGCGGAGCGCACTCGAAAAATGTTTTTTGTGGAAGTCGAGGTAGTTCGGATCGCCGGGGTAGCCCAGCTCGGCGCTCCAGACTTGCAGTGCGATACCTTGATCGCGGGTAAGAACACTCGTACTTTCGCTGGCAGTCTCGCGTGTGGAGGCGACGCGGTAGAGTTCCATCGGCGTTCGCGCGAAGGGGTACTCAGCACTCGGTGTTGGATCGGCGAGCGTACCATCGGGGAGCACGACCGCCAGTGGCTCGGAACGCCGAATGAGCGGCTCATCGGTGACGAAATACTCCAGCCCTGCTCGCCAGAGAATTTGCTCGATTCCCAGCCGTGGATGTGGTGTCGAAAAATGTTCGACTGGCAGGTACGTTCGCCACGGATACGCCGGACGGTAGCCACACTCTGGCAGCCAAATGCCGCGCGGTGCCCGGCCGAAATGCTTGCGGTAACTATCGCAGGCCACCTGGATTTGGAGCGCTACCGATTCATCACTTCCCAGTAGCGGCAAGTATCCGTGCGTGGCTGCGCACGTCATCACCTCGACTGCGCCGCGTTCCTGCAGTTGGCGCAATGCACCGACGATCGAACGGTTGTACCGCTCGGCAAAATCGCTCCACCGCGCAGCGTAGAACTGCTGCCACATGCGTGCAAGAGTCTGGTAGTGCGGATTTGGCTCGGTGCGCTGGAAGTATGCTTCGTCGGCTTTTGCAAGTTCGATGTGATGCGCGCAGTAGTGCTCGAAGAGCGTGGCAAAATCCGGATGCTCCAATTGCTCGCAGAGGACAGGGGAGATGTCCACGGTGATCGGTGCTCGATAGCCATCGCGGTGGAGTTGTTCGAGGATGTTCAGGAGTGGAATGTAGCACTCGGCTGCTGCTTCGCAGAGCCACTCTGCGCCATGCGGCCACGTTCCGTGGTGGAGGACGTAGGGCAAGTGTGTGTGCAGAATCAAAACAACCGCACCGTACTGCATCGAGCGTTGCATTGGTACGCGATGGAGCCGAAAATACGCTGTCAATCTTGGCCGGAAGAGTATCTTTGCATGCGTGCAGCACGATCGCAGCCTCCAGGCCATGTCCTATCACCGCCTGTGCACACCGCCTGATGGAACCGCTCAAGCACACGATTTTGGTCATTGACGACGATCGCCTCGTCGGCGAAGCAATCGTCCACGCGCTATCGGGGCACTACGCCAGCGTCGTCCACATTCCCGATCCCCAGCGTGCACTCGAAGAGTTCGAGAGCATCGCACCGGATGTGGTGCTGCTGGACATCTACTTGGGCAAACTCAACGGTCTTGAGCTACTCGAACATCTCCGCCGCGAGGGCGTCAAGGTCCCCGTGATCGTCATGACGGGTTTTGGCGATATCAAGACTGCAATCCGCGCAATGAAGGCCGGCGCCGAAGACTTCATTGCAAAACCGGTGGACGTAGAGCAGCTCGACGTTGTCATTGCGCGCGCGCTCCAGCACGACGCAATGCGACGGCAGGTGGAAGTCCTCGAAAACGAGCTGGCACTTTACACAACCAGCAACATCATCGGCTCGAGCGAAGCGCTCCGAAAGGCACTCGAAATTGCGACCATCATCGCGAAAGCACCCGATACGACTGCGCTCATTCTCGGTGAATCTGGTACGGGAAAAGAAGTCATCGCGCGCTTTATCCACCACCAGTCCGCACGCGCAAAAGGGCCGTTCGTGACAGTCAACTGCGGCGCGATTCCGCGTGAACTTGCCGAAAGTGAGCTGTTCGGCTATGAGCGTGGTGCCTTCACCGGCGCGACCGAGAAAGTCCGGCAAGGACGGTTCGAACAGGCGCACCGCGGTACCATCCTGCTCGATGAAGTCGGCGAGCTTAGCCCCGAAATGCAAGTCAAGCTGCTCCGTGTGCTCCAAGAGAGGCGCTTCTACCGCCTCGGCGGCTCCAAAGAAATCACCGTGGATGTCCGCGTCATCGCTGCAACGAATCGCGATTTGGAGAAGCTCGTCGAAGAAGGCAAATTCCGCGAAGACCTCTACTATCGGCTCAACGTTGCGACGATCTACTTGCCTCCCCTGCGCGAACGCAAAGAGGACATCCCGCTCCTTGCTGCGGCCTTCATCAAGGAGTTCAATGCCAAGTTCGGCAGAGCCGTCGAGGGCTTCGAACCGCAAGCCGCAGAACTCTTACTCCAGTACCACTGGAAAGGCAACGTCCGAGAGCTGCGCAACGTCATTGAGCGCGTTGTGCTCCTCAGCACTGGTCCGCTCATTACACGCGATCAACTGGCGTTCCTCCGGATGGACGCACCACCACCAGCGAAAGGTGTTGCCATCCGCCCGAGTCTTGCGCCAGGTGAGTACCACCTCGCACTGTCCGATCGCGGCGCACCGTTCGATTCGATTGTCCGCGAACTCCTTGCCCAAGCGCTGGCACTCGGTGGTGGCGACCACATCGCTGCTGCTCGGTTGCTCAACCTGGAGCCAGCACGTTTTGAGACGCTACTTGCATCCTACGACCTTGCTGAGCCACAGACCCACGCTACGAGCGCAAAACGCTCCGCTCGACCAAGCAATGCACGACAAAAGAAAACCCCCGCCAAGCGCTGACTTCCGTGCTGGTAGCAGACCTCGCATTGTCGAACGGTAACGACACTGGCCAACACCGACTATGCCGAAGAGTCCACGTCCTCCGCTTGCTGAGCGAATGCGCCCGCGCCGTTGGAGCGAGCTTGTCGGCCAGCAGGAGCTGGTCGGCCCCAGCGGCATACTGACGCAGATGCTTCGCAGCGGCAGCATCCCCTCGATGATCCTCTGGGGACCTCCCGGTGTGGGCAAAACAACAATCGCTCGGCTGCTTTCAGAAGAAAGTCGCCGCCAGTTCTACCGCATCGCAGCGACCACGAGCGGTGTCGGCGAGGTCCGACAAATCCTTGCGGAGGCTGAGCGCGGTCTGTTCTCGAGTGCAGGTGCGCCAATTGTGTTCATTGACGAAATCCATCGCTTCAACAAAGCGCAGCAGGATGCATTACTCGATGCGGTCGAACGTGGGACGATCATCCTCATCGGTGTAACGACGGAGAACCCTTCCTTCGAAATCGTCCCGCCGCTGCTGTCCCGCGTCCAGGTCTTCACGCTCGAGCATCTTGGCCGCCAGGAGCTGCTGGCGTTGCTCACGCGCGCAATAACGACCGACGAGATTCTCCGCACGCGAACGATCGTGCTCGAGCAAACCGATGCCCTGCTTGCCTATAGCGGCGGTGATGCCCGCAAGCTTCTCAACGCGCTGGAAGCCGTTGTCGAGCAACACCAGGACGATCCACTCACGATCACCGATGCGCTGGTGCGGAGCGTTCTCCAGCAGCGCATCCTCTACGACAAGCATGGTGAAGTGCACTACGATGTCGCCAGCGCGTTCATCAAGTCCATCCGCGGTTCTGATCCGGACGCTGCAGTCTATTGGCTGGCAGTGATGCTCGACGGCGGCGAAGATCCGCTTTTCATTGCTCGGCGGCTGGTCATTGCTGCAGCCGAAGACATCGGTCTTGCCAACCCCGATGCGCTCCCGATTGCCGTTGCATGCTTCGAAGCAGCTGAGCGCATCGGTATGCCCGAAGCACGCATTGTTCTGGCGGAAACGGCGATCTACTTAGCGCTTTCTCCCAAAAGCAATTCGGCATACATGGCAATCGAACGTGCGCTCGATCACATCCGCCACCAAGGCGCAGGCGCAGTGCCACTGCATTTACGGAACGCGCCAACGGCACTGATGAACGAGCTCGGCTACGGACAAGGCTATCGCTACCCACATGCATTCCCCGGCCACTGGGTTGAGCAGCAGTACCTCCCCGATGGCCTCGAGAAGGTGCGTTTCTACGTGCCCAGCACGAGCGGAGTCGAACCCACTCTCGGCGGATGGATCGCTACGACTCCTGAGCAGGACGACCTCGGTTCACCACCGCACCAACCGTAACCGCGCAATGAACTGCCCGCTCCGAACAAGGACAACGTACGTACCACGAGCAATGCCCTGCAAATTCAGCCGCACTTGCGTGCGGAAGCCACTTGCATCGAACGTCCAGTGCTGGAGCACTAGCCGGCCGTAGAGGTCGTAGAGTTCGACGGACGAAGGCAGCGTGCTCTCGATACGGACGAGCACGTCCTCCTCAGCGGGGTTTGGCTCGAGTGTGACCCAGGACTGCGCTCGCTTGTCAGCGACACTGACGATGGCGCTGTAGTCTTGACGTTCCGCCGAACAGCCGTTCGCATCCGTGATGCGAACTCCGTACTGCCCACTTTCGGTAATCTCGAGCGTTTGCTCAGTTGCTCCACCGATGGGTATGCCGTTGCGGAACCATTGGTACTGCACACCATCAATGCTGCACCGCAGGCGATTTCCTTCGCGGATGATCTCCGGCTCTGCTGGAGGATCGTAAAACCGAACGCGCACTGTATCAGATGAACCGCCGCACCCTGCAGCAGTCACAACGCTGACGACGTACTCACCCGACCCCGTAACAGCAATACGGCGAGTCGTGTCGCCAGTATTCCACGCGTACACGATATAGCCAGGGCCTGCATCGAGCTCGATCGTATCGCCGAAGCACGCCTCGAATCGGCCGGTGCTCGATGTCACGCGTGGTCGGACGGCGACGCCACGTGTGATTGAAACGGTGTCGCTTGTGTTGCTACACCCTTGCACTGTCGTACAGATGCACCAGTAGAGTCCTGGCTGGCTAACTGTGATCGTGCGTGTTGTCTGACCGGTGTTCCACCGGTACTGTGCGAATTCCTCGCCTGCGTCGAGCGTTGTGGTCTCATTGCCACAGAGTGTGGTCGGACCAAGTACTGTCAATCGTGGGATTGGCTTCGGAAACACGGTAACAACAAACGGCTGCGACTGAATACGGCATCCATTCGTATCAATGACAAGCACAGCGTAGGTACCACCGCTACGAATGACGCGCCGATTCCCTTGAGCACCGCTGCCATCGAGCCAGAAGAACGCCGCCCCAGGCGAGGAAGTCGCCTGCAGGACGACGCTATCGCCCTCGCAGAAGCTCAATCTCCCGAACACCTGCATCGTCAGCGGTGGTTTGGGCCAGCGGACTACTCGAATCGTATCGGACTGCCGCGAGCAGCCATTGGCATCCGTGACGGTGACCAAGTAGCTACCACCGTTTCGAACAGTGATTTGCTGCGTTGTCGCTCCCGTGTTCCACCAGTAGGCAGAAAAACCGCTTGGGGCGGAGAGTACAACCGAATCACCCTCGCAGAATGGATTTCGTCCCGTGATGGAAACCGAGGGCACTGGAGGTCGCGCCAGAATCGAACACTGTACAACCGCAGAGGCTGTCGAACAGCCGGCTGCACTGGTGACGAGCACCTGCAAGGAATACGTGCCCACAGCACGGAGGACGATGCGTTGGGTGGTATCGCCGGTGTTCCACTGGTAGCGAGCAATTGCGTTGCCACTTGCAACGGCGACGATCGAGTCACCCTCGCAGACGTGCTGTGCTGAAAGGGATACTGTCACACTCGGTCGAGGATTGACTGTGACGGTCACTTGCGCGGAGTCCACGAGTGTCCCGCTGGAGACGACCAGCCGCACGGTGAACTGTCCGGGGTTGGGGAAGGTGACAGTCAGTGCTGAATCGGTTGCAGTCGCGGGGCTGCCACCACTGATGGTCCACTGCCGCGTGGCTACCTGCCCGCTGGATGCATCAGCCAAGCGCACCGTATCCCCCGCACAGAGCGTCGTGCGCGATGCCCAGATTCCTGCCGTGAGCGTTTGATTGAGCAGTGTCCCTTGCCAGATGCCCCGACCATACGTTGCTGCGTAGATGCGATTGGTGGCAGTATCGAGTTCGAGGTCGCGGACGATCACGTTCGGAAGGCCGTCGTCCCACATCGTCCACTGCGAGGCAGCGGGTGTGCGGAGATAAATGCCGATGTCGGTGCCGACGTACACATTCCCGTTGCGCGGATCGAGCGCGATGCAGTTGACGGGAACGTTCGGTAGTCCACTGCTGACGTTCGTCCAGGTCGATCCACCATCGGT
>RFIK01000122.1 GCA_003695605.1 Chlorobiota bacterium | reverse complement strand
GGCTGTAATGTGTGTGCTGGCCGCAGCACAAGCATCGCAGTCACACCAACGCACGGGGTCCAGCTCCGCGTGCTGCCAATCGAAAGCACTGCCCGATGAGTTCTCCGTTCTCGATCAACATCCGACGCAGAGCGACGAGATCAGTCGCCAGCTCGATCAAGCCCGGCAGTACTACCTGCGCGGACTGGCAGCAATCGAGCGCCACGACACGACCAAAGCCGCCAAACTCTTCGAGGCGGCAATGGACGTCCTCAACCAGCTCGCCAGTACACCTGGCATTGAGCGGAACGAAGACTACGCCGACCTTGCGCAGTCCATCATCGAAGACTTCGAAAATTTCATTCGTCCGATCGATGAGCTCGAGGTGAGCTCGCCGCTGTTCGTCATGCGTGACCGACTCTTCCAAGCAGTCGAGGTCGTTCAATCCCCCGTTGCTGGCATCACAGTGCCAAGTGGTACGCTCTCGACGACGGTACCTCTTGTGCAGAACGAGTTCGTCGCAAACGCAATCGCTTTCTTGACCAACAACGAGCGGGGCCGCGCATTCTTCAAGAAGGTGCTTGCACGGATGAACCGTTTCTTTCCACTGTTTCGGCGTGTTGCACGGGAGGAAAACGTTCCCGAAGAACTCAGTCACCTTGCAATCATCGAGAGCGGACTCGATCCGAATGCTGTCTCCCCCGCACGTGCAGTCGGGCTCTGGCAATTCATCCAGTCCACGGGATCGCTCTATCAACTCCGGGTAACACCGTGGTACGACGAGCGCCGCGACCCTGAAAAATCCACGCGTGCAGCGATGCGGCATCTACGTGACCTCTACCAAGAGCTCGGCGATTGGCACCTGGTCTTGGCAGCCTACAACTGCGGCATCAATTGCGTACGACGCGCGATCAAGCAATCCGGCTTGGAAAATCCTACCTACTGGCAGATCCGCGAGTATCTCCCTCGCGAAACACGGAACTACGTGCCGATGTTCATCGCCGCTACCCTCGTCGCAATGCAAGCGGAAGCTTACGGGTTCCGAAAAGACGAGATCATCCCCGAACCTGAGTGGGCCTACGACACGGTCACCGTGACCGAACCCCTGAGTCTCGGTGTTGCAGCACAGTGTGCGGGAACGACGCTCGATACACTCAAGGCGCTCAACCCAGAACTCATCCGGAATGTTACACCACCCGAACAAGCGTACACACTGCGCCTGCCAGTTGGACGTGCGCTGGAATTCAACGTCCGGCTGGCAATGCTCGCACCAGAGGAGCGGCAGCCTTGGGTGACACATTCGGTGGGACGTGGTGAAACGCTCGCACACATCGCCGACCGCTACGGTGTCAATCTCTCGGACCTTGCAGAGCTCAACGGCGTGACAACGCGTGCACGGCTGCGCCGGGGGCAAGTCCTCCGTATTCCTTTGGCTCCAAACCAAGCAGTGGTGGAAAATCAACGTCTTGCAGCTGATACTACGACGGTTCGAGTGGATACTACCACAGCCGTTTCTCCAGCCACCGCATCACAGCTGCAGCTGACGTACACAACGCACCGCGTCCGCCGCGGCGAGACACTTGCCCAAATTGCCGATGACTATGGCACGACCGTTGCCGAGTTGCGGCGGATCAATCGCCTCCGTCGGTCGTACATAGTTGCCGGTCAAGTACTTCGGGTGCCGCTCGGCGCATCAGTTGCTGAACGTCGCCAGAACGCAGAGCCGGCGCAATCGAAGCGTATCGTCCACTGTGTGCGTCGTGGCGAGAGTATCGGAACAATCGCAGCGCTTTACGGTGTGCGTCAAGCGGATCTGGTGCGGTGGAATCCGGAGCTTCGCTCCGGTGTCGTCATTGCAGGGCAGGCGCTGAGCATCTACGTCGAGCCGCAAGGAAAGGGCAGCGCGCGTGCGATGCCGCGGACAGTCAACCGGCTACCGAAGTGGTACGTTGTCCGTGCAGGCGATACGCTCTTCTCGATTGCGCGGCGTTTCGGAGTGGACGTCGAGCATATCCTCTCGCGGAATAAGGCGATCGATCCGGAGCACCTACGAGTTGGGCAGCGCGTGCGGCTGCAGTAAGAAGCGGAGCATCGCTTCGGAGACTGCATCGTTGATATTTGTGCGGAAGCCGACACTACGATTGGATGCGTTGAACCTCGCTCTACCCCAGCATTGCCTGCCCGACGCGGACAGCTCGACGAGCGCTGGAGCCCCACGTTGTCCGAGGCTCTCCACGAGACTCGCACGCTCCTTTACTACCACGGGCTTGTTCCACACCTCCGGGAGGTAACGCTATGGAACGCCGACTCCTCATCGTAGCAGCACTCTTGGGCTGTGTGGGCTGCGGTCCTAGTATACCCCGGTTTCCCGCAATCTACCAGCTGGAGCGCCCGCTCCTTTTCCCGCCTGACCCCGACCACAATGCCTGGGCTGCGGGAGCCAACTTTATTTCCGGGCGTAGCTTGAACACAGACAGCTCTTCATTGACGTGCCTGACGGCAAGTGCGGGATACTGCTTAGGCATGCCGGCACGGTGGTTGTCG
>RFIK01000121.1 GCA_003695605.1 Chlorobiota bacterium | reverse complement strand
TCGAATTCGAGATTGACGCCATCGCCAACGCGCCGGAAGCGGAGAGTTGTTTGCTCCCATGTGTGAGGAATGATAGCAACCATAAATTGCTCCGCCTGGATTCGGGCAACGGTCAAACTGATTCCATCGAGTGCAATCGAACCGAGCGGGACAACGTAGCGCATGTATTCCTTGGGACACTCGACCCAGAGTTCCCAACTCGACTGCAGCGGCTCCAGTGCTGCAATGCGTCCTACTGTTTCGATGTGCCCGTGGACAATATGCCCGCCAAGACGTCGCGTCGGCAGCAGGGCGCGTTCCAAATTGACGTGTGCCTTCTCCTCGAAAGAGCCGAGCGTTGTCTTCCGAAGCGTCTCTTCGATTGCGCGGACGCGAAACCAGTCCTCTCCACGTTCTGTAACCGTTAGGCACACGCCCTGCACCGCGATAGAATCACCGACAGCTAAGTCATCCACCACTCGGCTTGCTCCAATCGTCAGCTCGCGCCCGCCGTCGGTGTAGCGTACGCTCCGAAGGACACCGACCTCCTCGACAAGACCTGTGAACATCGTCTCCGCGTGTAATTTGGCACTACCAACACCACTGCACCCGGGCAATGTCCTATCTGCTGACCAATCGAGCTGCCGGTCCGTTCGCCGATCGGGTTGCTGCTTCGATGAGCGCCGATGGCTTCGATAGTCTCGGCTTCCTCGAATCGGTGCTCTCGGCTGGACCCCACAGTCGGATTTGCTACGTGGTCCCGACAGGACGCAGGGTGCGGTGGCTACTTCGCGAAATTACTCGGCGTGTCGCTCAGAAGACGGGACGTCCGCTCATCGGCTTTCAGGTGTACAACCTTGCCCGGCTCGGTGCGGCTCTCTATGGACAGCTCTTCCCCGATGATACGACACTGCCGCTGAGCGACGGAATGCGGCTTGCACTCTTCGAACAGGCTATCAGCAACCTTGCTCGTGATGGCAAGCTTCCCTTCTACGCACCAACTGGCAGGCCGAGTTGGAGCATCATCGAGCGCCTTGCTGAGGTTATTAGCGGACTGCGGGAGGACGGCATCCTCCCCGCCGATCTACGTCGCGATCTGGAAAACGAATCCGAACCGTTTGCCATTGACCGCGCGCGTCTTGCCGATGTGCTCGCCATCTACGAACAGTATCTCGCCTTGCTCCAGGGTCGCTTCCGCGACGACACCACCGTTTACGAACGTGTCGGCGATGCATTCCTGACAGGGCAGTACCACGTTGATTTCCCCCCAATCCTCATCGAAGGGTTTTCGGAGTTTCGCGTGCCGGAACTTCGAATGCTCGGAGCACTGGCAACGAGCACCATTGCCGTTTGTATCGTACTCGCATACTCAGAAGTCAACGGCCCGCTCTTTGGGAATCTGCAACGGACGCTCGATACACTGACAGCGCTCGGATTTACCACACGACGATTCGACCCCGATCCAGAACAGCAGCCACGCTGGCTCCGACCGCGTGCTGCCTACCTGCGGCGCTGGCTCTTCAACACCGAGAAGGAAATCCGCAACCCAGAGTTCAATGCGTGCATTACGACGATCGGCTGCACGAACCGGCTGGAGGAAGTCACGCTCATTGCCAAGTACACCAAGCACTGCCTGGTCAAGCTCGGCTATAAGCCGCACCAAATCTGCGTCGCAATGCGTGACCCCGAGCGCTACGCCGATTTATTCCGTGAACTGTTCAGTGTTCACGGCATCCCCGCGAACATCAGCGACCGCTTTCGGCTCGACCGCTCCCCTGTTGCAGTCGCACTAATGTCCATCCTGGCAATAATCACCCACGGCTGGCGGCGCGAGGATGTTCACCGTGCGCTGGCGAACCCTTTGGTGCGCTTTGTCAAGGAAGACGGCAGCGTGATTGACGCCACTACGATCAACAACGTCGCCGAGCGGCAGCGCATCACAGGCGGGCACACTCATGGCGGACTCAATGGGTGGCTCGCCAGACTCAGGCGCGCGCTCGATCATGCAAACCACTACTTGCACACCCTCCGGGACGACCCCTACGCTGATCCGCTCGATATTCGCCACGCCGAGCAAGATTACGAACAAATCCACCGCGCCCTCGATGACATCGAGCACCTTGCACGGGTGCTCACCTCTGATCAGCAAATGATGACACCGCAAGAATTCTGCGCATTCATTCGCGACAGCGTCCTTGTAGGTGCAGGCATCCTTGGCAGCATCGAAGAATCCTTCGAGCGCTCATGGTCGCTTGTAAAAGATTCGCCCGAAAGCATCACGCACGCTGAACTTCTCGAACAGGAAACACGTGCCTACGCGGCAATTATCGAGGTCCTCACCGAAATCGAGCACTCTTGGTCTGCAGAGGAGCCTACCAAGCGAAAACTCGCGGACTTTGCCGAACTGCTCAGTGTGATGATTCGAGCCACACGCTACCAGATCGCTGAAAAGCCATCCTATGGGGTCACTGTCACTTCGATTGAGCAGACGCGCGGCATTCCCTACGACGTGTACATCCTCTGCGGAATGGTTGATGGCGAATTCCCGCGCGCATATTCGACGGAATACTTTTTGGGCAAGGAGCTGCCGGAAAGCGAAGAACGCCACATTCGCGCCGAACGCATTCAATTCTACGACGCACTCACGAATAATCCCTCGGCGCTTGAACGTAATACCTGGCGCATGCTCATTACCTACCCTCGGATGACTTCGACCGGCGAGCAGTTGGTCCGCTCGTCGTTCATTGACAAGCTGTTCAAGATCACAATGCTCCAGGAGCGTTGCTACGAATCGCATCGCCTGCTGGCAGAGTACCAGCACAATCCATCGGAGTATGCGGAGTTCGAATGGCTCGTTGCAATTACTTCGCCAGAGGAAGCACAGCGCAGCAGGAGCAGCACGTGCATTTCGCCATGGCGACCTGTTGCTGATGTCAGGCTCGATGCAGATGCGCTACGCTCAATCCAGCCGTTACTTGAGCATCCATTCTCTGCAACTGATTTCGAACAGTACGCACGCTGCCCCTACCAATACTTTGCCGAGCATATCCTGCGGCTACGCCCACCGCAAGAGCAGGAGCTTGCGCTCAGCCAACGTGACGTCGGGAGCGTGCTCCACCGCATCCTCTATCGCTTCTACGGTACACTGCTTGACCAAGAAGTAACCAGCCAAGGCGGTGTGCCCAGCGTCAGACTCGATCCGAATGAGCGCGAGCGTTACCGTCAATTGCTCGTCGAGATTGCATCCGGCGAACTTGAACGCTTGCGGCATAGCCATCCACTCTTTGCGTTGGAATCGGAGCTATTGCTGGGAACAGAAACTGATGCTGGGTTGCTTGACCAATGGCTCGATCGCGAGCTGGAACGCTTTGCCGAAGGCTGGGAATACGCTCCTGCTCTCTTCGAGCTTGCATTCGGCATGCGCGCTTCGCAGAAGGAGCAACCACACGATGCTATACAGCTTTCACCGACGCTTACGCTCCGCGGTAAGATAGACCGCATCGAACTCGCCCGTCGTGGATCAGTATGGCACGCTATCATCGCCGATTACAAACGCAGCCAACCTGGTGCTTCCAACGCCGCAATTGAGAAAGGCACTGCATTCCAGATGCCGCTCTACATGCTCGCTGCGAGCAGACTGCTGCGTGAACGCTTAGGGAGCGATCCCATCCTCGATGGTGGCATCTACTACATCCTCCAACCAAAAGGCGACGATGCATACCCGATTGCAATGCCACAGGAGGCAAATCGCTATGCACAATCACGCAAGAGTAGCCGCAGCCGTGTTCTCAAAAATTACCCAGAGCAACAGGAGCTATTGAAGCGTGCGTTGGAACATGCCGAGCGCATCGTCAGCGACATTCGGCGTGGGATATTTCCCGTTGCACCGCGTAGTCCGAGCGTCTGTGAGCAGTGTTCGTTCGGGAGCGTCTGCCGCATTCGCCAGTTGCGAGACGATGGTATCATCGGGATACACGCTCAAGGAGAAGCAACTGAGTGACGCGTTCACGATGCTGCCTGCTCTATTTTTGTGGATGCAGTTCATCCATGCAAGGCACGCATGAGTCTCCAGGTCGCACTCTTCTTCTTTTTCGGCATTGGTGCAATTGCATCTGCCATCGGGACGATCACGCGGCGGAATCCCGTCGCTGCGGCGGTCAACCTCATTGTGCACTTTTTCATGCTCGCCGGGCTATACTTGACGCTGCAGGCGCAGTTCCTGGCAATTCTCCAAATCCTCGTCTATGCGGGGGCTATCATGGTCCTGGTCGTGTTCGTCATCATGCTGCTCAATCTCGGTAACGAGGAAGCGCTCCGTGAGCAATTCACGTTGCGGAAAGTCCTCGGAGCCGCAATCGCAGCGATCTTCATGCTGCAACTGGGTGTCTTGTTCAATGCCACGCCGAGCCAGCGTTACCTATCGCCCAAAGCAGCAACGCTCGGTACAGCAGAAAGCATCGGGCAAGCGCTGTTTACGACGTACCTATTTCCCTTCGAGGCGATCTCGCTGCTCCTATTGGCAGCGCTCGTCGGCGCAATCATCCTTGCAAAACGGAAGGTCGAATAGCTCATCAGAGAACCTATGAATCTCCAATCCATCCCCTTCGAATGGTACCTCATTCTCGCCGCAGTGCTCTTTACCATCGGCGCTGTTGGTGTTGTCACTCGGCGGAATGCCATCATTGTGTTCATGGCCATCGAGATGATGCTCAACTCGGTGAACTTAGTATTCATTAGTGCTGCCCAATTTCTCGGTGACATCAACGGGCAGCTTTTTGTCCTCTTCGTGATGGCCGTCGCCGCAGGCGAAGCGGCAGTAGGGCTTGCAATCGTGCTGGCGCTGTTCCGCAATAAACGGACGGTGTACGTCGACGAAGTGAACGTCCTCAAGTGGTAGCGTGGCGACGGATGCGCTCGAGGAAATAGCTCTGCGCATTGAGGGCATCTTCTCCTGCGCGCGGTGATCGCTTCACGCGCCGACCATCGGGCATCAGAACGCGAGCTTTCACGTTGTCGTTCCAGTATACCTCGAAGATTTCGCAGAGATGATTCGCAATGCCAGGATCGGGCACTTCGAGCAGGACCTCAACTCGTCGGTAGAAATTGCGCGGCATCCAGTCCGCACTGCTAAGGAAGACCCGCCGCTCATCCCCACACTCGACGATGACCATCCGTGAATGCTCCAGGAACCGCCCGACGATGCTCCGGACCTCGATGTTCTCACTGACACCACCAATGCCAGGCCGCAAACAGCAGATGCTGCGAATGAGCAACCGTACGGTCACCCCCGCCATCGAAGCACGATAGAGCGCTCGGATAACTTCGGCATCAACGAGTGCATTGAGTTTAGCGGCAATCGTAGCCGATTTTCCTTCCCTGCGGGCTGCAATCGCTGATTCGATCAGCCCCAAGACTGCAGTGCTCATCTCCATCGGTGCAAGCACCAGCTTACGGGTCTCTGCGTGCCGCGCATTTGCTGTGAGCACATTGAACAGCGTTGCGACGTCACGGCAAACGTCCTCCCGTGCGGTAAAGTAGCCAAAGTCGGTGTACACTCGTGCCGTGCTCTGGTTGTAGTTGCCTGTCGAAACGTGCGCGTACATTCGAACACCGCCTTGCTCACGGCGTACGATCATCAGCGCTTTGGCGTGGACCTTCAGCCCCAACACACCATAGACGACGTGGACACCAGCGCGTTCGAGCTCCCGTGCCCAGACGATGTTGTTTTCCTCATCGAAGCGTGCCTTGAGTTCGACGACAGCAGTGACGCTTTTCCCATTCATCGCTGCTGTCTTGAGTGCTTCGATGACCGGAGACTGCCCACCGGCTCGGTAGAGGATGATCTTGATTGCAACAACCTGCGGGTCTTCGGCTGCACCGCGCAGGAGCTTGACAACGGTATTTGAAAATGAATCGAAGGGATGGTGCACCAACACATCGCGCATGCGGAGCATCTTGAAGATATGGGCTACTTCTCCCTGGAATTCTGGCGGAATGCGCGTGGTGAACGGCTGGTCTTTCAAGTGGCGCAGGTCGAGCCGCAACAAAGCGAGGAAATCCGAGAGGTTCAGCGGCCGACGGTATGCATAAACATCCTGCGGCTCCAATTCGAGCGAACGCATAAGCAACTGGCGGAGCCACTGGGGCATTGCAGCATCAACTTCGAGCCGGACTGCATCGGCACCCCAATTCCGTATGCGCGTTTGCTCTGCAATTTCACTCAAGAGATCTTCGGCTTCATCCTCGGCAATTTCCAGCTCAGCGTCGCGCGTGACACGAAAACAGTAACTATCGAGCACGTCCCAGCCGCTGTAGAGGTGATCTGCGTTAGATTGGACTACGTGCTCAAGGAGCACAAACGCATGCTCAGAAGCGTCAGGAAGTGGCAGCAAGCGCGGTAGGACCGGCGGAAGCTGGAGCACGCCAACGGCGCGGTCTGCACCTTCTTCCTTGTGCGCATCGCGAGATGCTAAGTGGAATGCAATGTTGATTGTCCGATTGAGCAGCCGTGGAAATGGGTGTCCAGGATCGAGGGTCAGCGGTGTGAGCACAGGGAACACATCGCGGAGAAAGTACTCGCGGAAATACTGGCGCTGCTGCTCGGTTAGCTCAGTGTAAGGGACGATGCGGATTCCTTCGGCGGCAAGGCTCGGAATGATCTCGTCGAGCAATGCACGCTCGTGGCGTGCGTAGAGATCGAGCAATCGCTCCCGAATCCGTCGGAGTTGCTCGTGCGGTGGAATGCGATCTGGCGTCGGCTCGATGATTCCCGCTTCGATTTGTTCTTTGAGCGCTGCAACGCGAATCATGAAGAACTCGTCGAGGTTCGAAGCCACAATGCAGAGCAGCTTGAGACGCTCCAGAAGCGGATGCGTGGGGTCGAGTGCTTCTTCGAGCACTTCCTCTTGGAAATCGAGCGCGCTTAGCTCGCGGTTGAAGTAGAGCGATGGGTCGTGCAGATCAATGCGCCTGCGCTGGTGCCCATTGTTACGGCGGGACTTTGACGTTGATGTAGTCGTCCGTTTCACCGCTCAGCTCCTGTTAGTGTCACGATGCGGTCGTAGTGACGAACAAATCGTGCAACTGCTGTGGCAATGCTGCGTGCAAGGCGCTCTTGGTATGCCGCCGATGCCAGGAGACGTTCTTCTTCGGCATTCGAAAGAAATCCCATTTCGACCAACACCGATGGCATTGCAGCGCCAACTAAGACGAGAAAGCCAGCACTTTGGACGCCACGTGAGGGACTGCGCAACTGGTGTTGGAGTGTGCTATCGAGCGCCGCAGCCAGCAGGTGGCTTAAATCGAGCATTCCGTGCTGCGCTGCCGAGGCAAGGATCTGCTGTTCGATCTGCCCCAGTGGGTAGCGATTGCGATCGCGTTCCAGTTCGATGGAGGCGTTCTCGCGGGCAGCAACGCGAGCCGCTTCTTCGCTCCGCGAAGGACTGAGGACGTACACTTCCACACCACGAGCAGGATGCGGTTTGGCTTGTGCTGCATTGCAATGCAGCGAGATAAACACGTCCCCTCCTGCGCGGTTTGCAATCTTGGTTCGGCGGTGGAGTTCGATGAACCGATCATCACGGCGAGTCAGCACAACGCGAACACCAGGCAATAACGCGCGGAGATGCCGCTCCAGTCGCAGAGCAACCGCGAGCGTCACCGTTTTCTCCAGCGTTCCACGAACCCCAATGGTTCCGACATCGTGACCGCCATGCCCAGGATCGAGCACAATGCAGTCGAGCCAAGAACGCGCGTTCTCTGCGCGTGGCGTAATCTCCAATACGAATGTCCGTGCCGATTGTGGAAACACGCGCACTGTGCGTTCGCTCTCAGTCAGCTCAAGTACTAACGTCGCACCACGCTCGGAATGCTCTAGCCTAAAACGTCGAAACCGGATTTTCTTCAGTGGTGCAAGGTCGGCGCCCTTCCCACTGACTCCATCGAGTGTAAGGCGGATAATCCTTCCGCGGTGATCGGCGTCAATAGATTCCGGTGACACCGCATGGCTCAAGGTGATTTGAATGCGTGTTGTGTCTTTGTACACCCAAGGGACGATACGCGTGATAGTCGCCGGTGTTTGTTGTTCGAGGGGAACAAGTACAGTGCTTGCCAGCAGCGCTGATGAGCGGAGAATGTCGGATGGCGTACGCCTCTCCGTTCGGTTTTGCAGCTGCTCAAGCGAGGGACGACGCAGCGAGGGCGGCAGTTGATACCGTGGCGGTGCCTGGGGATGCTGCCGTTCGAACGGAAACGGGAGAACCTTCGCGTGGAGTGTTGCTGGATTCCACCGAATGAACCCACGCTGTGCCAATAGCCCAAGCCAATCATCGAGTGGAACAAGGATCTTCCCACTGCGAACAATCGCCGGCCGCGAACTTTGGAGTACTTGCCGTATGCCTCCACCCTCGACGAGGAAGAAAAAGCCGGGAGCACTCCACCGAACGGTCCACCTACCGAGCTGAGCGACATCGGGGCGTGGCTGCTGGCGCTTGCTGCTCTGCAGTGTTTCCAATGCGATGTAACGGCAGGAAGGAAGCTCGACGATTGGGACACGCATGGGTTTATCCACACCTACACCATCGAGCACAAGAACGGCCGGTGATGCTCCTGCTGAAGTTGGAATACACAAGAGGAGGACAAGCCAAATCATGGCGCACCATGTCGTGGAGAGCGTATGCGCGATGCCACGAGCACAAGCTGCTGAATGTCCGGGCGCCGATCGCTTCCAAGCGTGCCAGCGAGCTTGTAGTAGCGTTCCGCCGTCGGCCGCCAGTAGATGCGCCATCGTTCCATCAGGTGTTCGATCGGTACGCCACTTTCAGCAAGAATGATGCCACCGGTATGCCGGAGCGAGAAGGGCGTCAACCGGAGCGTGTCCTTCTCGTTTCGGATACCAGCTTCGTCAAAGCGTCCTTCGATTGCAGTGTGCATCCAGCGGATACTCAGCCGCTTTCCGTGGGAGCGGCGGCTCATACTCCGAAAGACAGGCTGCTGTGGTTCCAGCGGTTCGAAACGCGCGATGTACGTGCGGAGCGCCTCTACTGCCGCCGCTGGGAGCAGGACCGTATCAGTTTTGAGTCGCTTCCCTTTGCTCCGCACACGTGCGATCCACTGCTTGCCAATCCGTTCGATGTCGCCAACGTCCAAATGGTGCAATTCAACTTCAGAAAGGCCAGCTCCCAGCATCAGGAGAACCATCGCACGGTCGCGGAGGTGTTCTTCGTCGTCGCCGGTGAGCACCGCAAGGAGCCGATCGAGTTCATCGAGCGTGAGCGCACGGCGATGGTATCGCATCGGACGTTTCCCACCGCTGACAAGCCGTGCAGGGTTCTTCTCGAGCACACCGCTGTCAACCAAGAACTGGCACAATCGCCGAAGAGCAGTCATGTATT
>RFIK01000120.1 GCA_003695605.1 Chlorobiota bacterium | reverse complement strand
TTGTCGTGTTCGCTGGAATCATCGGCGTCATCACGCCACCGAGCGTTTCGATGCCGAGCGTCAACGGCGTAACATCGAGCAACAGAACGTCAGTCACCTCGCCGGCTAACACAGCCCCTTGAATTGCTGCACCGATTGCGACGACTTCATCGGGGTTGACATTCTTCGATGGTTCCTTGCCAAAAAAGTTGCGCACCAACTCCTGGATACGCGGGATTCGCGTGGAGCCGCCGACGAGGATGACCTCGTCGATCTTCTCCGGTGTCAGCTTGGCAGCGTTCAAGGCTTGCTCGCAGGGCTTGAGCGTTTTTTCGAAGAGGTCGTTGCAGAGCTGCTCGAATTTGGCGCGCGTGATGGTCATTTGCAGGTGCTTGGGACCATCCGCTGTTGCAGTGATAAACGGCAGATTGATCTCGGTCTGCAGCATCTGCGAGAGTTCGATCTTTGCTTTCTCAGCAGCCTCACGCAAGCGCTGGAGCGCCATCGGATCGTTTCGGAGGTCAATTCCCTCTTGGCGTTTGAATTCATCAGCGATGTAGTCAATCAACCGCTGATCGAAGTTGTCGCCGCCCAGGTGCGTATCGCCACTGGTTGACTTGACCTCGAAGACACCCTCGCCGATTTCGAGAATCGAGATATCGAATGTCCCACCGCCAAGGTCATAGACAGCAACCGTCATTGTACGACCGCGCTTATCGAGTCCATAGGCAAGCGCTGCTGCTGTCGGCTCATTGATGATGCGGCGGACGTTGAGCCCAGCAATTTCGCCCGCTTCTTTGGTTGCCTGTCGTTGGGCATCGTTGAAGTACGCGGGCACAGTAATCACCGCATCAGTGACTTTCTGCCCGAGGTAGTCTTCGGCTGTCTGCTTCATCTTTTGCAAAATCATCGCCGAGATTTCGGGTGGTGCGTAGAGCCGTCCGTCAATTTCAACGCGGACAGTACCGCCATCCGGACCAGGGACAACCTTGTAGGGGACCATCTTGGCTTCTTCGGTCACTTCATCCCAGCGGCGTCCCATGAAGCGCTTGATCGAGTAGATTGTGTTCCGTGGATTTGTGATTGCTTGGCGCTTGGCAGCTTGACCGACCAAGCGCTCGCCGGTCTTCGTGAATGCAACCACCGATGGTGTTGTTCGGCTGCCTTCAGTGTTGGCGATGACAACCGGCTGCGTGCCTTCCATGACAGCGACGACAGAGTTGGTCGTGCCTAAATCAATACCGATGATCTTGCCCATCGTTTTCACTGCGGAAAAAGTACAACATGCAGCTTTACTCTGCACAGGAATCGTGCCAAGAGCGCCTTGCGCGACAGCATGGCAGCGAAAGCTTCAAAGATGACAAATCACCGAAGACGTTGCCACGCATTCTGGCAGCGTTGCGACAAGCTTATCCTCTCCTCAACGGAGGATGCCGTATTTTGTGGCATCGTTGTTACGCCACGAGCAATTCTCCCATGACATCGCTCCAACATTTCCGCCGATTGTTCGAATACGAGCAGTGGTGCGTTCCTCGCATCCGCACCAGTCTTGAGAGCATTTCTCCTGCTGCGCATGCAGACGACCGGTACCATCGAGCCTTGGCACTCGTTGGGCACATTGCAGCAGCACAGCTTCTCTGGCTGTGGCGGATCGCCGGTGGCACTGCCCCAGCAACGCCGTTCCCCGATGTGTCCACGCCAGAGCACGCTACTGCGATGCTTAGAGAGGGCATCGCACGATAGCAGGACTATTTATCTCGTTGCTCGGAGGAGGATCTCGCACAGGTGGTGCAGTATCGCACAACCACTGGAGCACCCTACGAGAACACAGTCGAGGAAATTCTCACGCAAGTACTCCTGCACGGGGCATACCATCGTGGGCAGATTGCACTGCTCGTTCGCCAGCTCGATGGGCAGCCTGCAGTGACTGACTTCATCGCGTGGGTGCGGTCGTAGCGCTTTTAGGCTCGAACGAACTGCTTGCCCGGCAGTTGGCGGACGATGCCGCGGAATTCCATCACCAGCAGTGTGCTGAGCACATCCCCAATGCCAATGCCAAGCTGCACAGCAAGAGCATCAGCGCTTTGAGGCTCCTCGGAGAGAAGCTCCCAGAGTTGCTGTTCCAACTGCGATTGAAATTCAAGCTCCTGCTGTGATGATGCTGCCACAGGAGCAACCCCGAGTTCTTCGAGCACTTGGGCTGGGCTAATTGCGATGGTAGCCTTCTGCCGCGCAATCAGAAGATTTGTGCCCTCACTTGTCGGCGAAGTGATATTCCCTGGTACTGCGTAGAGATCGCGCGATTGGTCGAGCGCAAAGTGTGCAGTAATGAGCGAGCCACCCTCACGCCTGCTTTCGACAACCAGCACCGCCCGGGCAATTCCACTGATGATGCGGTTCCGCTGAGGAAAATACCCTGGGCGTGCAACAGTGCCCATGGGATATTCGCTGATGATTGCTCCTCCAGCCTGGACGATTCGCTCGGCAAGTCGCCGCGCAGTGCTGGGTCCGAGCCGATCAAGCCCAGAGCCGATGACAGCGTAGGTGGTGCCTTGGGCGTCGAGTGTTGCTGAGTGCGCAATTGAATCAATACCGCTTGCCAATCCACTGACGATGATGCACCCTGCCTGCGCGAACTCTCGCGCGAAGCGCTCGGTGCAGAGTCGTCCGTACGTGGTGCACCGCCGCGTACCAACGATCGCGATGGCGAGTGCGTCGGGCTGCGAGAGTGCACCCCAGAGGTAGAGCACCATCGGCGGATAGGCAATGTGGCGTAGCAACGCCGGGTAGTCTCCGTCCCAGAATATGACTGCCCGTGCTCCAAATGCTGCAAGTGCGGTAGCATGCTCATGTGCACGTTCCAGGAGCGCTGCCGAGCTCCGCTGGCCGAAGAGTTCTTCTTGCCGCACAATGCGTTCGATCGAAGGTGGAGGCTCAGCAAGTGCGTGCTCGAGTGAATGGCGACACTCAACCGCTCGGCGGAGATCGACGCCCTGCACGCCGCGCAGTAAGCTCAAGGCGAGAATTTCCTGGCGTGTCCACGAACCAGGAAGTGTGGTCGCCGTCATGGAGCCACAGTGCGAAGTTCGACGAAGCGCTCGGCAGCAGCGCGGAGCGTCTCTTCTCGCTTGCAGAATGCAAAGCGCACCAGTGACCTCCCCGCAGCAGGGTCGCGGTAGAATACCTCCAGCGGAATTGCTGCCACCCCAACCGTCTGAGCCAGCCAACGACACCACTGGTAACCGCTCATCTTGGGCGCTACTGGCGAAATATCTGCGACGACGTAGTACGTCCCTTCGGGCGGATAAACGGTTAACGGTGTTTCAGCAAGTGCCTCCAGAAGGAGTGTGCGGCGGGCGGTGTAGTCTGCGCGAAGGTCGTGGTAGTACGTATCAGGCAGTTGCAACCCCACGGCGACAGCGTACTGAAAGGGGGTCGCGCTGGCAAACGTCGTAAACTGATGCACACGGCGGACCGCGCTGATGAGCGGCTCCGGCCCGAGCGCCCACCCGCATTTCCAGCCCGTTGCGGCGAACGTTTTGGCAGCGCTCGAGATCGTGATTGTTCGCTGGCTCATACCTTCGAGCGTTGCAAGTCGTCTGTGCACATGCGGCTCGAAGGTGATGTGCTCGTAAACTTCATCCACGATCGCAACAAGGTCATGCTCGATACAGACCCGCGCCACTGCGTGCAACTCCTCGATCGAAAACACATGGCCGGTTGGATTCTGCGGGGTGTTGACGATGATCGCTCGAGTGCGCTTCGTAACAGAGCGGTGCAATCGCTCTGGATCGAGTCGGAACAGTGGCGGCTCCAACACAACGGGAACTGGAACAGCGCGCACCATTTGCACATCGGGC
>RFIK01000119.1:0-5000 GCA_003695605.1 Chlorobiota bacterium | reverse complement strand
GCCTGTACAATGGCCGTTGCAGCATTCTGTGCCCATGCGGCAAACCCATGGGCACAGAAAGAATTTGCGCTCAGCTACTTCGTCTTCGCACTTGCGCTCATCATCGCAGGTGCTGGACAATTCAGCGTTGACGCTCTCATCACGGCAAGAATCTCCGATGTCGAACTTTCCGAACGCGTTGAATGATACGGATCGCTCTCGGCGCAGACCATGCTGGCTACGCTGCAAAAGCTGCACTTGCCGAACACCTCTGCACTCGAGGATTCCACGTCCACGACATGGGGACATTCTCGACCGATGCTGTAGACTACCCCGACTTTGCGATCGCTGTTGCCCATGCTGTTGCCAGCGGCGAAGACGAGCTTGGCATCGTGCTTTGTGGCAGTGGTATTGGCGTTTCCATCGTCGCGAACAAAGTCACTGGTATTCGCGCTGCCAACTGCTGCTCGCCAGAAATGGCGCGCCTTGCACGGCAGCATAACAACGCAAATGTCCTCTGCCTGGGCGCCCGACTCCATACGATCGAAGAGCTCATTGCAATCGCAGATGCCTTCCTCCAGGCAACGTTTGAGGGAGGGCGCCATGAGCGTCGTGTCGAGAAAATCCACCAACTTACCGGACGCTAACGATGAACATTGCTCACACGATTGACCACACACTCCTGCGCCCTGAGCAAAGCACCCCGGAGCGCGTTGTTCAGCTCTGCCATGAAGCGATGGAGTATGGCTTTGCATCGGTCTGCGTTTTGCCGTGTTACGTCCCACTGGCAGTCAAGGAGCTGGCAAAGACAGCAATTCCCGTCTGTTCTGTCGTGGGATTTCCACTCGGTGGGAATCTTTCTGCGACCAAGCGAGCCGAAGCAGAGCACCTGCTGGCTGCAGGTGCCCGCGAGCTCGATATGGTGCTCAACATTGCTGCGCTCAAAAGTGGCGATGGTCAGCTTGTCGTAGACGATATTGCTGGTGTTGTGGAAGCTGCACATTCGAACGGTGCAATCGTCAAGGTCATTGTTGAATGCGGTGCACTGAGCCACGAGGAGAAAGTTCGTGCAGCGCATCTTGTCAGTGCTGCTGGAGCTGACTTCATCAAAACTTCGACTGGTTTCGGCAATGGGGGCGCTACGGTAGATGACGTTCGATTGCTCCGCCAGCACGTTGCCTCCCACGTCAAGGTCAAAGCATCGGGTGGAATACGAACGCGTGCGCAAGCGTTGGAGCTGCTCCATGCAGGCGCTTCGCGTCTTGGAACGAGTGCGGGAGTAGCAATCGTCACCGATACAGTCGAATCGTCACACACTCTGTATTGATGGCTGCGCATCACCACGAGCATCATATCGCAGGGGATCTCCGATCGCTTGCAATCGCGCTCGGTATCACTGCTGGCATTGCTGCAATCCAGTTCATTGGCAGCATACTTTCCGCGTCGCTGGCATTGCTCTCCGACAGCGTTCACATGGTAGTGGACGTTTCGTCCTTGGCGATTGCGTACCTGAGCTTGCGTCTGGCGCAACGGCGAACTGCTCAGCACAAGCTGACCTTCGGCTGGCGACGTGTGGAGATTTTAGCCGCACTTGTCAATGGGCTGGTATTGCTCGTTCTCTGTGGCTTGATTGCTTGGGAAGCTGTTGAGCGAATCATCTCTCCTCGTGCCATCCACACAACCCCGATGCTCATAACCGCTACAATCGGGGCACTTGCAAACGGAGCAGCATGGTACGTCCTTCGCGGGACGTCGCATTTGACGACGCAGAGCGCGTACTTGCACGTCCTCAACGATTTGCTTTCGTCGCTTGTTGTCATTGTCGGGGGAATCGCAATGTCGCTGAGTGGATGGACATTGCTCGATCCGCTACTCTCGATCGCAATCACAGCATTCATTGCTCGGAGTGGTATTGGCATTATCCGACGAGCGATCGGAATCCTCATGGAATCTGCACCTACACACCTTGACGTTGAAAGGGTGCGCACGGCACTGCAGGAACATCCTGATGTACGGAACGTTCACGACCTGCATCTCTGGCAACTTGGAGCGACCTCCCACGCGATGAGTGCCCATATTGTGGTTGCCACAACGACCGACCGCGACCAAGCGTTACGTGATCTGCATACCAAGCTCAAGGAAGAATTTGGGATTCATCATGCGACACTCCAACTCGAAGGAGAACGGTTTGCTGATACCCAGGATTGCAGAGGCTGCGAAGACCACGATCTCTTCACCTCCGACCATGAACATTCTCATCCAGCGCACTGATCCAGCATTTGCAGACCTACCACTTCCAACGTACGCCACCCCTGGGGCTGCCGGCATGGATATTGCCGCTGCCGTTGCCGAGCCACTCGTCATTCCATCGGGTGGGATCTTGCTTGTCCCGACTGCACTTGCCATCGCACTACCGGATGGCTACGAAGCCCAGATCCGTTCACGGAGCGGCTTAGCACTCGCACACGGTATTTTTTGCCTCAATTCCCCTGGCACAATAGACAGCGATTATCGCGGTGAGATCAAGGTTATTCTGGCGAACGCAAGTGCTCGTGCGTTCACCATCGAGCGTGGGATGCGTATCGCACAGCTCGTTGTGGCACGCTACGAGCGCGTTTCATGGCAACTTGTCGAACAGCTTCCTTCAACTGAACGCAGCGTTGGGGGGTTTGGGAGTACCGGCACCTGAAAAAACGTAGCGTCCCTGAACGTGTTGATTCAGGGACGCTACTCAACTCACCGCTCGAGAAGAGTCCGTTCTCATGGTAGCACTCCTCGAGCAGTTGGCTAGAGCTCCTCGCTCTTGGTCATTCCCTGGAGGAGGAGGCGGGGTCGGATCATTTGCGCGGGGGTCGAATGGGTCCTCCCAAATGATGGACCACCCGCCACCACCGCCGATCACAGTTTGCATCTGCTCAGCGGTGAGGAGCTCCAGTCCGACTGTGCGGACGTCCATAAGAGCCTCCAACAAAACAGTGGAACATACACCATTCCTCAGCGCACAAAACGCTGTAGGAATTTCTCTGACAAACTTACGAAAGAAATTCCTACAATGCAAGAAAATTTTCGCTGTGCTCAAAAATTCTGCGCTATCATCGGCTGAGAATCCCCACTTGGAGTGCTGTTCCATCAACTTCCCCTATCGAGAGATCGAGCATTCGCGCAAGTGTAGGGACTATATCTGCGGGAGAGCAGGGGACGGCTATCGTGCTCGGCTTCAGTTGCCAGCCGAAGAACTCAAGAGGTACCCACCGATCGTAGGCATATGGTGTTCCGTGCTGGGCGGGAGTTGTGCCAAAGATCCAATGCTCCCTTGGGTACACTGCAAGATCGCCACAACGGTCCGGACGGTAACTCCGAGCCACAAGGCCACTAATACCGGTATCCCGCGTTTGTTGCTGTATTTGCCCAGCTGTCATCACAATGCCAATTCCTTCCTGCGTAGTGAGCCATTGCGCCAAGCGAGTGCAAAGAGTATCAAATGGGATACCAGCTACTGTTGCGGCAGTGCGGTTCAGCCAGAGCCACGGGGGGTAGAAGTATCGCACTAGCCGCTGATGTGGAGTGTTTCCGCGTTGAACGGCGAACCATCGTTCGATTCGAGCACGAAGTGTATCGGTATGAATCCGCCCCGCATCATGTCCCTGCGCACGCATGAGTTCTGGGATGCTCCCCGCACCATGATCGCTCGTCAGTACGAGTACGTAGTGCTCACGCCCGATGCGCCTGTCAAGTTCATCGAGGAATGCTGCGAGTATCTGGTCGCACGCGACGAGCAGCTCCGCATACTCACGGCTATCGTGCCCGAAAAGGTGACCAACAAGGTCAGTCGTCGAAACGCTGATGCAGAGCAGGTCGGGGATTGAATCAGCGCCCAGCTGCTCCTGCTCAATACACGTACGTGCTGCACGAAAGAGCCATTCAACCGCCATTGGCGTAAGCGCGAATGCGCGCCAAAAATCTTCACTGGCAGTGTCGGAAGGAATACGGTGCGGAAAGTAGGTGGATCCACCAGGAAAGCGCCCTTCCCATTCCACTGTATCAGGCAGATCCGACGGTACATACTGCGCTTGCCAAACAATTCCGGCAACGCGCGCCGGTGCATGTTCACGATTGAATTTGGTAACCCACGTCGGCAGTGGCGGATAGTACCGCGAACTTCCCAATCCTACGTGTGGCACGAGCCAACATGCACCATCGGGCTTGTGCCCACCGAAAAAGATCGCCCCTCGATCCTTGTGCGAAAAGCTCCAGACCTTGCTTTGCGGAGAGTTTGCTTTGAGATAGTCCCCAAGCGTAGGCTTGAGCAGAAGTTGCGGCGATGGTACACCGAGAAGCGTATCGTCAGTTGCGTAGAGAGGGCGCCCATTGATGACAAAATCGTTGTCCACAATTCCATGGCGGGCTGGGTTGCACCCTGTTGCAATCGTTGCATGTCCAGCTGCCGTGACCGTCGTTGCGTAATTGTACATGCAGCGCTCGGCAACAACACCCTCCCGCAGCAACCGTAGAAAGCCTTGCGTGCCAAGCCACGGTCGAACAGCGTCGAGCCGATCAGCGCGGAGTTGGTCGTAGCAGAGCAACACCACCAACCGCGGCCGTGCTGACAGGGTAGGAACAACCATCAGTGCCAGCGCGATGAACACACGAATCCTCATCTCAACACTCCTTCGAGGAAATCAACAGTCATGCAAATTTCGCGGCCGTTCCAGAGGTAGAACGGTTACCAAAAGACAATGCCCGCCACGCATGGAGCATTGGCGGGCATTCCGTGTGCGGAAGGCGGGACTTGAACCCGCACGCCTTTCGGCGCCACCCCCTCAAGATGGTGCGTCTGCCAATTCCGCCACTTCCGCACTACGTACGACGCAAAAATACAGCGCTCGGAAGGAATTTCACTGCGTTTGCAGGAGCTGCACCTGCACGCCGTCGCTGGCTCGGACACCGAAGTGCTCCCGCAGGAACGGGACTAAATCGAGTGATTCCCACGGGAATTCCTCACGACCAAAGTGTCCATAGAC
>RFIK01000118.1 GCA_003695605.1 Chlorobiota bacterium | reverse complement strand
GGGCATCATCGTTACCCAGGTGCTCCGAGGCTCACCAGCAGAAAAAGCTGGGATCGAACCCTACGACGTGATCGTCGAAATTGACGGCATGCCTATCCACTCGCGCGATGATCTCGATGTTGCGATCAATGACGGTGTCGTCGGGCAGCATCTGCAAATCATCGTCGAACGTGACGGCAAGCGACTTACCAAGTCGCTGGTCTTGGAGCGTCGCCCACGCTGAGCATTGTCATGGATACCCCGAGCATCCTCGAAGCGCACAACTTGGTCAAGGTGTACAAGAAACGCGCTGTGGTCAAGCAGGCGAGCTATTCTGTTCGGCAGGGGGAATGCGTGGGGCTTCTCGGGCCAAACGGCGCGGGAAAGACGACGTCGTTCTACATGATCGTCGGGATGGTCCGCCCCGATGGCGGCCGTGTGCTGCTCGATGGGAAGGACATAACATATGCGCCGATGTACAAACGAGCGCGCATGGGGATTGCGTACTTGCCGCAGGAAGCTTCGATCTTCCGGAGGCTGACCGTCGAGCAGAACATCATGGCAGTGCTCGAGCTACAGCCGCTCTCGCGGGCGGAGCGTCGGCAGCGACTTGAGCGCTTGCTCGAGGAATTCGGTATTGCACAGATTCGCAAAAGCAAAGGCTATATGCTCTCCGGTGGTGAGCGACGTCGAACAGAGATTGCACGGGCGCTGGCTGCCAATCCACGGTTTGTCTTGCTCGATGAACCCTTCGCGGGGATTGATCCAATCGCTGTCGAAGATTTGATGATGATGGTTCGCCGCTTGAAAGAGCGGAACATCGGTGTGCTCATTACCGACCACAACGTGCACGAAACCCTCTCAATCACCGATCGGGCGTACATCTTGATTGAAGGGAGCGTCTTCTGTGCAGGCACGCCAGAGGAGATTGCCGACAATCCCGACGTTCGGCGGCTCTACTTGGGGCAGCACTTCACGCTCGAGCGTTACGCCGAAGGATGAAACGGCAGCATCCGCTGAAGTAGTGCGCGATCGCTCCAGCGAATGATGCCAAGGAGTGCTGCCGAACCTATAACTCCGACGATCGCAACGGCTCCGTGTACAAACCACGTTGTCTGCTGCAGAGCAAATACTATTGCGCCGCCTGCAAGCAATGACCAGAACATCAGCCGAGCGAGCATCCGTGCCAGAGCAAGCATCCCAATGCGTGTAAACTGCCAGTATGCGTAGCTGATAGCCAGGAGGTGCGATGCTGCTTTTGCCAGGACAATGCCCTCAGCGCCCCATGCTGCAACAAGCCACCAATCAAATAGCAACGAACCGAGCGCAAGCATTGCAACCGTAGCGGTAGCGATACGGTACTGCTCAAGTAACGTTCCGAGATGCTGGACCGCAAACACAGTAGCGGTCAGCATTCCAAGCCACGATTGTAATGCGAATATCCCGATGTGGTCGCGATAGGCACCGCGAGTGAGGAGCTCGACAACAAGCGGTGCTCCGCCGGCAACGACACACGCGATGATTCCGATCGTTGCGGTTGCAAGGCGCAGTGCTTCACCGGCATGTTCGATTGCTGCGATGCGATCACCATGCAGCTTCTTGCTCAAGAGCGGGACAAGCGGTGACCACACAATTCCCATCAACACGTTTGCAGGAAGGGCAGCATAGCTCGATGCGCCGAAGACGCCGACCATCGTTGGAGTGCCAGCAAGCCGGAGAATAGCAAGGTCGAGCATCGTGTGGAGCGAAAGGAAGAGCGCAAGGAATCCGAGAGGGCGTGCGGTGCGAAAAAGGCTGCCAAGTGTACAACGATCGAACAGAATTCGGATCATCCCTGCTCGCACAGCCAGTACTGCGAGCAGGATAAAACTAGGCAGTGCGCTAACCAGTTGCAACGTGAGGACACTTGCCGCATTCAGATTGGCTTGGGAGGCAACAAGCAATGCTGCCAAGAGCAGTACATCGAGGATGCTGAGCGCAGCGATGCTGCCAAATCGCATCTGGGATTGAAGTGGCAGTTCCAATGTTGTGCGCAACGCCATCCCGCGTGAGAGTACAACTGTTGCAGCTACCCCAACCAGTGATATGCTCACTGGAACATCGCCAATAGCAGAGAGACAGGCAGCGACTGCAGCAGCTGTTCCAAGAGCAATCCCACTGCGTAGCCATATAAGCGTTGAAAACAACGCTGTGTGGGAAGGCTCCGCACGAAGGCGATGAACGATGAGCGTGTTGTAGCCATTCATCATCGTAATGGAGAATGCAGCAGCAGCCCATTGCTGGACGAGCGTGAGCACACCATTTTCGGCTTTCGGGAGTGTGCTCAAGATCGTGCGGATGCTGACAAGGTAGATGGCATAGTAGGCAAGCTGTCCTATGAGCAAAATGCCGCTCGCTCGGCCAAAGCTCCGTGCCGCATCGGTATGCTGCATCAGTTGACGTCGAAGCGGAAGGTGATGATGCCGACGAGCACGCTATCGGCTTTGAGTGGACGAAAGCGCCACTGACGCAACGCACGAATCGCAGCATTCTCGGCTTCTGGGGCGCCGCGCACAAGTGGACGCACGTCAATGACGTCGCCCTGCGGCGAAACAAGGAATCGCAGCTTGACGATCGTTGAGCGCGCAAGATTTTCTGGAGCAGTCGGGATGACTTTCCGCACAACGATTGCACCACCACCGCCACCCCATTCGATGTCTCCAAGCCCAAGTCCTGCGCCTTGGCCCGAGCCACTTGTGCCTCGGCCTGTTCCTTCCGCCGAACCGTGGCGATCCCCGATAGTAGTACGACTGTTGCCTTCAGCAGCATTACGTCCACTAATTGAATCTTGCGCGCGTGATTTTTGCGGCTCATCGCTGGCTATCGGCGTAAAGCGGCCACCTTCCTGGCTTGGAAAGATGCGACGGGCAGGGCGTCGCACGCGCGGAGCCGCACGCTGTGCATCTTCGAGCAGCGCAGCACTCCGACGAGCCCGTTGCGTGAGTCCTTCGGGAGAAAGGTTACCTTTGCTTCCTCCAGTACCATCACCCGCACCGAAGTTCACCGTTGCAAGCACTTCATATGGGAGCACAGGAGGCTTCTCCTTCGGCGGTGGAAGCGTGCCTACCAGCAACCCCAGCAGAGCCAGAAGTGAAACAGCAGCACCGAAGCCTTTCGCTGTGTTGCTGTCCCAAGGAATTCGAACGCGGAGTTCGAGCTTGCTCTGTTCGGTGTAACGCTGCATCGTGTATGCAACGGTGAAAGATTCGTCTATTTGATTTGCACGATCCACACATCGGCTAAACTTAGGCCAAGCGAGCGTACAGCTTGCTCAGCTTCAATCTGGGAGCTATACGCGCCCACCCGGACACGGTAGTACGTTAGCTGGCGGATCATGCGCTCCGTGATCGTTACCTGCTTGCCGGATACGCGTTCTTCTGCAAAGCGCTTCCAGCGTAGTGCATCGGAATACGATGGAGTAGAGCAAAGCTGTATGACGAACATCCCGTCACTTTTCGGTGGCGGAAGCGTTGGTGGCTCTATGATTGCTACGTCATTGGGTTGGTCCTCTGCACTCTTGGCTGGTGCTGATGCTACGGGCGTGCGATGTGGTCTGGAAGACGAGACGGTGCTGGTTGCTCGGCGTAGTGGCGCTGCTTTTGCCAGAGGAGCTTCGATCGAATCACGCTGCGTTTGAGCAGCGGGCGTATCGGTCACAGTTGTGGAATTGCGCTGTTTTCCACTGGAAGCAGACTCCTGTTGCTGCGATTCCATCTGTGGATTGAGAGCTGGAGCAGTCGGTGAAGCGCTCGATGTTGATGCTCGGGTAGTGTCGGAAGTGCTGCCGATCAAGTGGTTCAACCACTGCTGGCGAAAGAGAACTACACTAGCCACAATTGCAACCAGCATGCCGATTGCAACCCACACGGTGGTGCGCCGATGCTGGGGTTGATGTGGCGCAGTAGATTCAGCGGCACGGTCTTCTGTTGCGTGCTCTTCGGCTACGTCATCCTCAGCAGGTATACTCCCGTGTGTGTCAGTCGGTTCAGAATATGATTGCTCGGCGCTGATGGATTCAGTGCTTTCTGCTCTTGGGGGTTCGAATGCTTCGAGTTGTTCTGCCAACCACTCGAGTGGATCTTCGCTCGTTGTGGCGCGACGCATACGGCTCCGCTCGACCTCGGCGGCGATTTCTGCTGCAAGTGCAGGATCAAGGCGAAGTGGCGCTGCGGTGCTTTCCTGTGCAGAAGTTCCACTGGTCTCATTCGACTGCGGGGTGCAAGCCGGTGTGAAAGGCAGCTCTCCTGGATACTGCTCGAGCCGATCGAGGACGAAATGCTCTCCCATTCCCGTGGCGAACTCACTCGATACAGAGCGAAGAGTTTCGAGCAGGAACTCATCCATCGTAGAGGTGAGGAGCGGTTAGAACCGTAGTGCCAAACCGATGCCG
>RFIK01000117.1 GCA_003695605.1 Chlorobiota bacterium | reverse complement strand
TTTCTACGACCGTGCACTCGGCGCCGTGCAATACGAGGGAGCACTCGGCCGCATTCGCCTCGGACGCGACATCGTCGGCTGGGGTTACTCCCCACTTGGAGGCGGATTGCTGCTGTCGGTACCCTCACCGCCACTGGACCACTTGCTACTCGATCTCCACATTGGCTCACTCCGCTTTAGCTACCTCCATGCCTCCGCCATCGGCAGCGATGCAAGTGGACGGGATGTACCGACAAAATTCATCGCTGCCCACCGGTTGCAAGTGGATCCCTCACCACAGCTCTCCGTGGCGATCTCTGACGCGATTGTCTATTCCGGACGCGGGATTGATCTTGCCTACCTCAACCCACTGGGGTTCTACGTCTCCAACGGAATGCTCAGCGGAGAACGCAATGAGCGCGACAATTCCCTCCTGGCTGCCGAAGTCGGCTGGCGGCCGCTCGATGGCACGCTCCTCTACGGAACACTGCTGGCTGATGACATCAGCTTTTCGACCCTCGCCGATACCAGTTGGCGCGGCAACAACAACAAGTACGCTTGGCACCTTGGTGGTGCTCAGCTTCTCCGCACAGCAGACGTTCCGATCATCATTGCGGCTGAGTATGTGCGGATCAACCCATTCGTGTATGCACATCGGACGATCGTCAATTCATGGACGTCGCAGCGCGAGGTACTCGGCGCGCTCCAGCAACCGAACAGCGACCGCTGGACGCTGGCGGTGACACTGCTCCTTGCACCGCGAATGCGGCTGGCGTTGCGTGCGGACTACATCCGCTGGGGAGAAAATTGGCTCGATAGCACAGGTCACGTCCGAACCGCACTGCTCCCAGGAACAACGCTCGCTGTCCCTGTGGGGAACGTCGGCGGCGATGCCAACGACGGCAATGGCGACGTTCTGCCAGAGCCATTTGCTGTGGGCAACCGCTTTCTGCGCGGGAACGTCAGTCATACGCGCCGCGTGCAGGCGTGGGTGTCGCTGGAGCCGATTGCGAATGTGTTTTTCGACCTCCGCGCTGAATACGTGCTCCGTACGGGCGGTAATGCGCCGCTGGAGCGTTGGTGGTGGTGGGTGCAACTTCGGATCGGCTACTGATGCGCTGGATGACACACCCGCTTCGGGACCGGCTCATCAGCCCCGACACACGCATGCCGCTTCGTTGGCACTCGGATGGAACGCTCCGAACTGAAAGTGGAGAGAGCATCGTGTGCGAGGGGGAGATCCCCATCCTCTTGCCATCGCATCAGAATCCAACGATGCGGCACTTTATCGCGCACTACGAGCGCGATGCTGAACTGTTCGACTACTGGGAAGAGCGGGACGCTGCCACAGCACACGACGAGCGACGGCTCCGAGAAGTGATCCTGCGCACAATACCACCGCGGGCCAACCTCGTGCTCGATGTTGGATGTGGCAACGGTTGGCTTGCACGTGCGCTTATTCAGCGTGGCGTGGCAGTATGCTCGATGGATCTTAGCCGCACCAACCCACGGCGCGCCCTCGCGGAGACGCCTGACGAGCGTCACGTTGCCGTCGTCGCCAGTGGCGAACGGCTCCCCTTTGCTGATGCGACGTTCGACTGCGTTGTCGCTTCTGAGGTCATCGAACATCTCCCTGAACCGGAACGCACGCTCGAGGAAATGTGGCGTGTCGTTCGTCCTGGAGGTCGTGTAGTGATTTCAACACCATACCGAGAGCGAATACGCTACGTGCTCTGCATTCGCTGCAACCAGCCAACGCCACTCCACGCCCACTTGAACAGCTTCGATGAGCATCGGCTGGCAGAGTATCTCCGGCACGGACGATTCGGCTATACGACGTTCGGCAACAAAGCATTGCTCATTGCCCGCACACACGTGGTACTCCAATGGTTGCCCCACTGGCTCTGGCGAGCAGTTGATCGGCTGGCAAATTGGATTCTCCCAAAACCTGCGCATATCGTTGCGTGGTGGGAGCGATCGTAGGAGCAGCAGCGATGTACTTTCGTAGTGCAGTTCTTGCTCTGCCTGCAACACTCCGAACCGCCCAGCGATGAGGCTCGACATCCGCACAAAGCGTGTCTACGAACCACCGCAGCCCGACGACGGCTATCGCGTTCTGGTAGACCGCCTCTGGCCGCGAGGATTGAGCAAAGAACACCTGCGAGCAGACCTCTGGCTCCGAGATATTGCGCCGAGCAACGAGCTTCGGAAGTGGTTCAACCACGATCCGGCCAAGTGGGAGGAATTCAAGCGACGCTATTGGAAGGAACTTGCCGATAAGCGCCGAAGCATTGAACAGCTCCGCGCGATCGCGGCAAAGCGACCATTAACCTTGCTCTACTCCGCGCGCGACCCGGACCACAACCAAGCGGTTGCGCTCAAAGAGTACCTTCTCCGGCACAGTGATTGGTAGTGTGGATTGCTACTGGACAGCAATCACGTGCGGAGCCGCGGTCCAGGAGGCTTCTTCGCGTTACTGCTTCTCGTTCGGCGGGAACGTGTACGACGTATCGAGCGGATTGGGCGGATACTTTTCCAGATACTCCTTCCTGCGCTGGAGCCAGAGCTCGCGTTCGGGGAATTCAGGAAGCGGCGCTGCACCGGGGATGCCCATCAGCGGATAATCCTTCCGCAAGGGATAGAGCGGCTCGCCTGTCTCGGGATGAACGTAGTCTTCGGGCATGTAGAACCGCCGCAAGTCAGGATGACCCTCGAAACGTATGCCGTACATGTCGTAGGTCTCGCGCTCGTACCAATTGGCGCTCTCCCATACGGTGGTCGCGGTGGGGACGCGAGGATCGTGTTCGGTTACTGGCACTTTTACGCGCAGTCGGTGCTTGTGCGGAATCGAGTAGAGGAAGTACACCACCTCAAACCGCACAGGCTTGCGATCGAGCCAATCAATCGCGGTCACATCGAGGAGTTGGTCGAATCGGGTTAGCGGATGATCCCGCAGTTGAACGAGCACTTCGATCAGCTCGTCTCGCTCGACGATGACCGATAGTTGCCCGTGGTGCTCGTAGGTTTGGAGCTCATCGCCGACGATGGGCGAGAGGACATCAGCGACGACGTCTTTGGCAATGTACACGTCTTCGATCCTGCAGAGAACAAGCGAGGGCAAAAATACTGTTGCGCCATCCGTCACAGATTGGAACAGTGCTTGGGCGAACGCTGGCTGCATGTAAATTGCTGCTATGACGTTCGACGAGCTACGCTATCAGTTCTACGAGCAGCTCCGCTTGGCGCACGTCCTGCTCGACGGCTCCCACGCTGGGCGAGAGAACATGCGCCGCGATGTTTCACTCACCGAGCAACTTTCGGATTCCGACGATTCGAGAATCCTCGTTCGATTCTACAGCTGGGAGCCGTGGTGCATCTCACTCGGTGCTAATCAGCCTGAAGAGGATATTGACCTGGTGCGCGCTGATGCTGATGGCATTGAGATTGTCCGCCGGCCGACGGGCGGTCGGGCGATCCTCCATGCCCGCGAGCTAACGTATGCTCTTGCGCTCCGCTTGAGCGGAGGACTGACGCAGGCGCACGTCTATCGGTTCTGGCATGAGTGGCTCTGCGGCGTCCTCGCCAGGCTGCTCGGTGCACCGGATCTCGTCTATGCACGGACGCAGCCAGACTTTCCCCTCCTGCTCCACCGCGAGCCGATGCGATGGCTCTGCTTTGCCTCGAGTGCGCGCTACGAGCTGCTCTGGCGCGGACGCAAGGTTCTCGGCAGCGCGCAGCGGCTCTACGGCGACATCTTGCTCCAACACGGCTCGCTCCTGCTCGGCGAAGGCCACGAGCGGCTCCCGTACTATCTCCGCCATTGTTCTAACCCCGACAGCCTCTCCGAGTATCTTCGGCAGCGGAGCGCCACGTGCGCAGAGATCGCCGGTCGTCATTGCAGCGCCGATGAACTCGCCCGTCGGCTTGCGGATGAAATTCGCTGTGCTGAACTAATTTCACTGCAGTAGCGTTCAGACACACAGAATACGCATCTTTCTCAATGTCTCACAACTGGAGTACCATACGATGGTGCACTGGGACTATCTCCTCATTGGCGGTGGAATGGCATCTGCCGCAGCAGCACAAGCAATTTCCCAGCATCAACCGAGCAGCTCGATTGCAATCCTGACTGCTGAGCCACACCCGCCGTACAAACGCCCTCCGCTCTCGAAAGCGCTCTGGAAAGGCACCTCACTCGATGAGCTGTGGTTTACACTCAACGGCAACGTCCAGGTCCACACCGCATGCCGTGCCATCGAGCTAAATCTCGAAGCTCACACTGTCCTTGACAATCGCGGAGAAACTCACCACTACGAGAAGCTTTTACTGGCAACTGGCGGTGCGCCGCGCACGCCTTGGGGTGAGGGCATCATCTACTTCCGCACACTCGACGATTATGAGCAACTCCGCTCCGTTGCCGATCACGGAGGGCAGATCCTGGTCATCGGTGGTGGCTTCATCGGTTCAGAAATCGCTGCTGCCCTTGCGAGCAATGGTGTGTCCGTCAC
>RFIK01000116.1 GCA_003695605.1 Chlorobiota bacterium | reverse complement strand
GTGTCGTATGCCACAGCAGCGATGCGCTCGGGAATTCCGCTGCGGAGGATGAGAGGCACATCGCCTGCCGCAAGGCGTACAGGCTGGCTCAGCGCCCCATCGTTGAGCGCAGCAGTAAGATACTCACCGTTGTGGTAGCCACCGCTCCCATCGAGTCTGGCACCGAGCAGTGCGGTGAGCGACTGGCCACGCCCTGCTGCATTGAGCACACGCCACTCGGTCGAGTCATTGGGGATAGTGCTCCGGTCACGGCTGATCACTGCCACGCGCGAAGCGGGGGCGCCGAAATTCGGCGCGTCCGCAATGATGACCGTATAGCGGTAGCCGACCTCGATCGAAATCGGCTGCGCATCTTGAAGGACACCGTTCGAATAAAGCTCAATGGTATCACTGAGCACATCACCGCAGGCGGGGATGCGCCTGTAGTCACTCAGCCATCGCCCTTGGCCACCGGCAGCAACAACCCCAACCGATGCAATGCGGATGCTATCGAAGCGGAAGCGCGAGACGTTCATCCACCGTAGCTCGGCAGTGCGCTCTGCAACAGGAACTACAGGAAGCTCTTCGAGTGCCGTTGGTGTTGGGTTCAGCTCGTTGAGCAGAAATACACGCGGTGTAGCAGCAGTCCCCGCGACGATGAGCGTTGCGAAGCTCTGATTCTGAAGATTGCCGCGCACGATTGCGACCGGCTCTGCTCCATGCAGGACGGAAAGGATGATTTCCCCAGCAGGAAGGTCATGCGGCGAGCCAAGACTGCGGAACGATTGCCGATCGAAGTACACTCCACTGGGGCAGCCGAGGCGCACTTCGAATGCAAGCGTTGTATCAGGCAACGCGTTGAACAGCCGTAGCTGCGCGCGTCCCGGCGCAGGGAGCGGTGTCGGATTCGTCGTAAGCCGCACGAGTGTGTCCGCATCTGGTTGTCCCCGTGGCGAGGAAAGGAGAACAAACGTCTCATACGTTCGCTTGGTAAAGCGCGTTCGGACTGACTGATCTCGAACCACGGCGCCAGTGGCATCGCGCACGCGCACATACGCTGAATCGGCAGGCGATGCAATGAGCCCACTGGCAGACGATGGCGGAACCAGTTGCGTCTGATTCCGTGCGACAATTGCGTCGAGCTCGAGCATGTAGGATGTGCCGCCAGTAGTGAAGTTGACCAGCCGCACCATAATGCTGTCCGCACTTGGCGGTGGCGAGACCAGGTCCCACGACTCCTTCTCGCACCCGCCAACGACGACGAGCACGACGATTGTGAGCAGCCAAGCAGCACAAGAGCGTCGTTCCATACCGCCGCCATTGACGAATAACGGCGCCGTCGCCGTGCACGACGGCTAATTTTGCAGTCCAACTATTTTTTCCCGATGCATGGACGAGAGCATTCGCGGCATCATCGAGCGATTTCGCCAGCTCGAGCACGAGATGAGCGATCCGGCGATTGTGAGCAATCAAGCGCGTTACCGTGCACTCGGGCGTGAATACAAGACGCTCCAGCCCATCGCTGAAGAAGGCCAGCGCTATTTACTACTCCGCCACCAGCTCGAGCAAGCGCAAAGTTTAGCCAAAGACCCAACGATCGAGCCAGACTTGCGCGAGCTTGCGTATGAGGACATCCACCGGCTCGAACGCGAGCTTGCTGAATCCGAAGAACGACTGAAGATTCTCCTCCTGCCCAAAGATCCGACCGACATGAAGGGCTGCATCCTCGAAATCCGCGCAGGGACTGGTGGCCAGGAAGCGGCACTCTTTGCGGCAGATCTCCTGCGTATGTACACACGCTTTGCAGAACGCAAGGGGTGGAACGTCGAGCTGCTCGATTTCACCGAAAGCGACTTAGGTGGCTTCAAAGAAGTCAGCGTCGCCTTCAACGGCGAGGGCGCCTACGGTTTGCTCAAGTACGAAAGTGGCGTTCACCGTGTCCAGCGTGTCCCCGAGACAGAAGCGAGTGGGCGCATCCACACTTCTGCTGCAACTGTTGCGGTCTTCCCAGAATTCGATGACGACATCCAAATCGAGATTCGCCCAGAAGACGTCGAGTTGGAGACGTTCCGCTCTGGTGGGAAAGGAGGACAGAACGTCAACAAGGTGGAAACCGCCGTTCGGTTGCGGCATATTCCGACGGGGATTGTCGTTGCATGCCAGCAGGAGCGCTCGCAACACGCCAACCGTGACCGTGCGATGAAAATGCTCAAAGCCAAGCTCTACCAGCTTGAGCGCCAGCGCCAACAAGAGTCGCTATCCCAAGCACGCCGCGAGATGGTCAAAAGTGGCGACCGCTCGGACAAAATACGCACGTATAATTTCCCGCAAAATCGTGTTACTGACCATCGCCTCGAAGGCGAAGCGAAAAACTACCCTCTCCAGCAGATCATTGATGGTGAGCTCGATGAACTCATCGAGCAGCTCCGATTGCAGGAGCAAGCGCTGCTTCTCCAGGAATCATCTCCCACTCCACCGAAGGTCGGCCCATGAACGACGCTTCTCCACGCAAGGTCCTTTTTAGCGGCATTCAGCCGTCAGGGATGCTCACACTTGGGCACATCGCAGGTGCACTCCGCAACTGGGTTGCGCTCCAGCACCAGTACGAGTGCTACTTCTGCGTCGTGGATCTCCACGCGCTGACTGTCCGCCAAGTTCCTGCGAACCTTCGCCGCTGGACACTCGACTGTGCTGCGATGTATTTGGCGGCTGGCATTGAGCCGGCGCATGCGACCATCTTCGTGCAGTCGCACGTACCGGCACACGCTGAGCTGGCATGGGTGCTGAGCACGTTTACAGGCTTTGGAGAAGCAAGCCGAATGACCCAGTTCAAGGAGAAATCGGTTCAGCATGCCGATAACGTCAACGTTGGGCTGTTCGCCTACCCTATTTTGATGGCGGCCGATATTCTGCTCTACCAGACTGAGCTTGTCCCGGTCGGAGAAGATCAAAAGCAACACCTCGAACTTACGCGGGACCTCGCGCAGCGCTTCAACAATGCGTATTCGCCGACGTTCACAGTGCCAGAGCCGTACATCCCAACCTACGGCGCACGGCTGATGAGCCTGCAGGACCCACGCAAGAAGATGTCGAAGTCCGACCCCAACCACAATGCGACGATTTTCCTGGTTGATGATAACGACGCCATTCGCCGGAAGATCCAACGAGCAGTGACCGATTCTGGCTCGACGATTACGTACGACCCCGAAGGCCGCCCAGGGATTTCCAATTTGATCGAGATTTACCATCTGGCGAGCGGCGAGCCGATCGAAGCAATCGTCGAGCGTTTCCGCGGTGCCTCCTATGCAGCGTTCAAAGCTGCCGTCGCTGATGCACTCGTTGCTTATCTTGAGCCGGTGCGAACGCGTTTCCAGGCGATTCGGTCAGACGAAGGCTCGCTCGCGCAGTTGCTTGTCGAAGGTGCTGCGCGTGCAGCTCGGATTGCTGAGCGGACGCTGCGGAAAGTTTACCGCAAAGTGGGGCTATGGCGCCCGCAAGACTAAGTTGGGTCAGCCGCAGAGATCGCACCGCGTGGATGCTTGCTGTTGCTGTCGCACTCGGCGCAACAGCATGTATTATCGCCATGCCGATGTACCATGATCACGCCATCTACTGGCGTGGAGGCGAGCGACTGCTCGACGGCCGCCCTCTGGCTGACGACTACCTGGTCAAGCAGCCAGCAATCTACGCCATGTTCGCGTTCTCACGTGCCATCTTCGGTGAGCATGAGTGGAGTTATCGGGTAGTGGACGCAGCGCTTCAACTCTTGTGCGCTGCGTTGCTGGCACTGGTTGCCTACCGCAGCGGTGGGCATTTGTTGGCAGCAGCAGTGTGTGTGCTGTACCTGCTGACCTACAGTGGTAGCGCGTTCGTTTTGGGTTCGCACCCCGAATCGTACGTCGGCATTCCGCTTGCGATCCTCGTCATGCTACGAACAAGCTCGCAGCAACGCCCTTGGTATGCAGTTGCGGAAGGGATGCTCTACGTTCTCCTTGTGCTGCTCAAGGTGACATTCGGGATTGTTGCGCTTGGAATGCTTGGGTGGGACCTTGCCAGAAAGCACGCTCAATGGTCTGTCGTTGCTCGCCATTGGTTTGGTGTAGCAAGTGGTGCATTGGCGACCTGCGCGATCTTCGCTGCGACGATCTATCGCACCATCGCATGGTATACTCTGCCCGATACAGTCGAGTACTTACGCTTCTACGCGAGCACACCGGCAGTGAGTCTATCAGCACTCCTCCGCGCGTGGCATGCAGTGCTGCGAGTGGCAACCGAGAACATCACGGTGTTTAGCGTTGCTATGGCAGCGTTGGGATGGCTCGCCATCGTCTCAGGTCGCAATGTTCAGCCACTTCGTCTGGTGGCACTTCTGACGCTGCTCCTTGCTGCCAGCATCCTCATCGAGCGGAAATTTGGCATCGTGCATCTGTGGCGAATGCTTCCGATGCTTGCAGTGCTTGCTGCAAGTGGCGTGCTCCACTTTGCCAGCACGCTATGGAACTATTGGAAGAGCAGCTCGTGGGCACTTCGAGCTGGCGTTCTCGTTCCGCTCCTACTGGCTGCATTAGCACTGGGTCCGCTGCCGCGCTTTGTGTACTCGCTCCGCATCCCCATCCTTGCGGCAACCAACTCCGCAGCGTATACGAACGCATTTGAACGGCCGGAACATAACGTCCTTCATCGCGCTACGCTCTGGGAAATCGCTGGCTACATCAATTCTCACCGTACACCGGGCGAACGCGTGCTCGTGCTTTCAGCGTGCATGGCGCAGCTTCCGCTCTTCCTCGGTGAGCCAGAGTGGTACCATTTTTCGACGACGATGCCAATCTTCAGTGCACACGTACCCCACCGCTGGCGACGCTACTACGAGCAGGACCTCCACCGAGCCGATTGGTTAGTCGTCGGCACCCTCGATCGCGCTGAATTTCTCTTTGGGCATAACCGCAGCTCCTGGGAAGCGCTCCAGCAGGATGCTCCACGCTGGCGCTACGTTCAGGAGCACTTCGACCTCGCCAAGGAAACACCAACTGCTACCATCTTGCATCGTAGATCCCCGCATGTTGTACAATCTCCACCACTACGATGAAATTTGCAACTTACCGCGCAGGGAAGCAGTCACGGTTTGCGCTCGTTATCGGCAATAATCTCCTCGACATTGCTGCAGCGCACCAGCAGGCTCGTCGCGAGGGCAAGCGCCTTGCACTCGGGTACCTGCCACCCGATCCACTCGACTTTCTCCGGCTTGGTCAGGCAGCAATGGATGATGCCCGTGCGCTTGAGGAGCTTGCATCGTCGCTCGATTTTTCGTCTGCATTCCTGCCGCTCGACCAAGCAGTGCTCGAAGCGCCAATCCCGCGCCCCAGCTCCCTTCGGGATGGCTATGCTTTTCGCCAACACGTCGAGGCAGCGCGCCGCAATCGTGGATTGCCGATGATTCCAGAGTTCGACGAGATCCCGATTTTCTACTTCTCCAATCACCACGCCATCACTGGACCTGGCGATGTACACGTGCTTCCGAAGCACTGCGAGCAACTCGACTTCGAGCTTGAATGTGCCATTGTCATCGGGAAAGAGGGGCGGACTATCCCTGCCGAACGCGCCGATGAATACATTGCCGGCTACATGGTAATGAACGATTGGAGCGCGCGCGGACTGCAGATGCAGGAAATGAAGCTCAATCTCGGTCCAGCGAAGGGGAAGGATTTCGCCACGTCGCTCGGGCCTGTTCTCGTTACACGCGATGAGCTTGCTGCACGCCGCATCGAGACCCCAGTCGGAGAGCGGTATGACCTGACGATGACCGCACGCATCAACGGCCAGGAAGTGTCGCGCGGGAACTTGCGCGATATGCACTGGACGTTCGCGCAAATCATCGAGCGTGCAAGCTACGGGGTGACGCTCTACCCCGGGGATGTCATCGGCTCAGGAACGTGCGGCACTGGATGTTTGCTGGAACTCAACGGCAGCAAGGTATTCGATCCGCCACGCTGGCTGGAGCCGGGTGATGTCGTCGAGTGCGAGATCGAGCTGCTCGGTACTCTGCGCAATCGGATTGTACTCAGTGAGCACTAATTCGGAATGAGTACGGCAGCGCTCGCTACCGGGTCGCCAGCAAGAAAACGCACGTAGTACATGCCCGCGGCAAGATGCCCAACGGCGATCTCGCCGAAGAACGCTCGCTCGCCATAGCGGCGAAGTGTCGCGCTTGCCACACGCTGCCCAAGCACGTTGAACACCTCAGCTCGTGCCTCGACACCTGACGGCACATCGCCATAATCGCCGACGATGCGAAGGATACCATACGATGGCTGCATCACAACGAGCCGTTCACGCTCGATTGGCGGCAGCGGCTCATCGCGTGCAAGATCGAGCGCGTAGAACCCAGCATCGGAGGCGTAGTAGAGTCGCTCGCGGCCGCCCTCCTGGACGTACCGAAACGCAAATGCATTCCCGGGTAGGTCGGTCGTCCATGGAATTGCATCATCATGCCGCTGCCACGAGCGGCCTTCGTCCACGCTCCGCCGGACAATCCGCGCTCCTGGCACCAAGGTATCTGCATCGAAGAATTCGGTAAAGCCACCGACGACAAGCTCATCCCGATCGCCGCGACTGCGAATCCCAATCGCCCACAGCGAGGTGTCCTGAAATGCAAAGGGATGCCACGATGCGCCACCATCGGTTGTACGCCAGAGCCCACCGTTCGGACGGAACGCCGAGAAAAAGTACGTCATCACTGCATAGCCAACGTTCGGGCGGAGTGCGCTAAATCGAATTTGCGGAATTTCTGTATCGCGGAGTTGATTCCCTGCATAGAACCGCTGGACAAGTTGCCAGGTTCGACCGCTATCGTCGGAGCGGTAGATTGCGCTCCCTTGGCAACCAGCGTAAAGTATGCCGGTAGAATCAGGTCGTAACGCGATACAGCACAGCCGCGGAACAACCGGTCTGGCAAGGAAACTATCCGGCGGGATTTGACCCATCGCACGCCATGAGCGTCCACGGTCGGTGCTCCGAAAGACTGTCGAGGTCAGAAACTCAGCAGCGTACATAATCTGCGGCGCATTGGGGTCAATGGTGATAGCCTCGCCAGAAAAGACGTAGTTCTGCGTCCCTACGAGCACCGACTCCCACGTCTGGCCGTTGTCTGTCGAACGGCGGAGCGTTCCAAACCGAATTCCACCGAGAAAGACAACATTCGTATCAATCGGATGGACGAGGACGTTGGTGAACTGCGCCGTTGCAGAACGAAACTCGACGACGAGTGTATCCCACGTGATTCCCCCATCGAAGCTGCGGTAGAGCAATCGCCCTTCACCGCCGACGTAGAGTGTCTTGGGATTTTTCGGATTGACCGCCACTCCGTAACACGGCTCGCTGACGAGCCGCTGCCACTGTTGCGCAGGAGCTACTACGCTGAGCAGACACAGTACGATGATCCAGGGTTGTTTCACGCTGTGACCTCGATTTGTTGGTGGCACAATGTTTCGTGGAGCGCGCGGAGGAACCGATACCCACAATCGCGATCAACCATCACCAAGAGCGCATTCGCCCCTGAGCCAACGATCGTTGCCGCACAACCAGCGTGGTTTGATGCGGCGATGATCTGCTCGAGCCCGCGATTGGTTCGGTGAATCCCTTCGCCGACACAGCAAACAAGCGTTGCGGGAATATCGCGGTCGCAGAGAGCATGACGTACAAGCTGGTAGCGTTCACCACGGATGTGGACAATGGCAAGAAATTCTCCATCCTCAGGTAGCACATCGGAGTCAGTACTTCGATAGACATCGAGCATTGCAAGAGCGCGGATGCCATCGGTGGGAGTGTCCAATCGCGAAACGATTACTGTCCCCGGGTGGGACGGCTCGAATGTATTTCGCACAACAACCGGCACATCGTACTCGATCGCAGGTTCGATGGTAAGCGGATGGAGCACGTTCGCGCCGTATGCAGCCAGCGTCCGTATCTCACTGATGGTCACGTGCGGCAGACTTCGCGCGTCGGGGACGAGTCGCGGATCGGCAGTATAGATGCCTGAAACATCCGTCCAAATTTCGACACTGCCGGCTCCAAGCGCTGCACCCAACAACGCAGCGGAATAATCCGATCCACCGCGTCCGAGCGTTGTTGTTACTCCATTTGCGGTAGACGCGATGAACCCCTGCGTGACGACAGTGCAGTACCGCTCCAACAGTGGTTTCAGGGTGGTGGATGTCGCTGCTTTCGTCCGCTCCCAATCAACGTGCGCGTTGGTAAAGCAGGCATCCGTGATAATCGAAGTCCGTGCATCGTGCCAGGCGACCTCCGCACTCTGCGCAAGTACACCTTCCAACAAACGTGAGCTGAGAAGTTCTCCGTAGGCAGCGATTGCGTCGAGCATTCTGGGGGTACATTCCCCAAGCAGGGATATCCCAGTTGCAAAGGCGTAGAGCTCCTCGAGCACGGCTTCCCCGTGGTGCCACGGGAGAAGTCCCAAGTCATCAGCCACGCGGCGATGCTGTTCTGCGATTGAGTGCCATGTCCCATCCCACGGCTTGCCGGCGGCAGCATCACGTGCGATCGAAAGCAATGCATCGGTCACACCGCGAAATGCGGAGACGACGACTACCACCCGATAGTGGTGAGCAGCCTGGCGAACAATTGGCACAATCCGGCGAAGCTGGTCGCTCCCGGCAACAGAAGTGCCTCCAAATTTCATCACACGTACGTCCACGAACTCTTTGCCGGAGAATCGTTTGAGCGAAAATACCGATGCTTGGTGCCACACAGTATATTGGCATACCCTGATCCATGTACTCCTGAGCATGCATGGTAGCAACCGAACCTCTCTGGATGTGGCTGCTCTTCAGCGCAGCGATTGTGTTCTTTCTGTGGTTAGACTTAGCCCTCTTCAACCGTCGGCCTCATGCAATCAGCATTCGCGAGTCGCTCCTCTGGACCGGGATTTGGACCGCATTAGCACTCGGTTTTTCACTTTTTCTCTATGGCTACTACGACTTTTCAAAGATAGGCGGGGAAAAAGCATTAGCTTTTCTTGCGGGCTTCCTCATCGAAAAGTCGCTCAGTGTGGACAATCTCTTCGTCATACTGCTCATCTTTCAGTACTTCCGCGTGGAACCGCGGTATCAGCATCGCGTACTGTTCTGGGGAATCTTCGGTGCGCTGACAATGCGGTTCATCCTCATTCTGCTGGGGGTGCACTTGATTGCACGATTTCATGTGCTCGTGTATATTCTCGGCGGGTTCCTTGTGGTAACCGCACTCCGTATTGGCTTTGGGGGCGAGCGTGAGATCCACCCCGACCGCAACATCTTCGTGCGGCTGTTTCGCCGCTTCTTTCCAGTGACGAGCGACTACCATGGGCACCACTTCTTCATTCGTGATGGCATTCGCTGGGCGGCAACCCCGATGTTCGTCGTACTGCTCGTCATCGAGGCAACCGACTTGGTATTCGCCGTTGATTCCATCCCGGCGATCCTTGCGATCTCGAACGATCCATTCGTGGTGTTCACTTCGAATGCATTCGCAGTGCTGGGTTTGCGTTCGCTCTACTTTGCGCTCTCTGGCATCATGCAGCCATTTGTGTACCTACGCTATGGGTTGGCGGTGATTCTTGCATTTATCGGTGTCAAGATGCTCGCAAGTGGTGTTCTCCACATTTCGACAGGAGTTTCTCTGACGGTTGTTGCATCAATTTTAGGAGTGACGATCGGCGTATCAATTCTCAAGTCACGGCGAGAGACTGTTGCCCACGGTGCGCCGGTCCAACAGAATTCCCTCAGCGAATAAAATGTTCGAATGGGCGGAGGAACGTTTCGAGTACGTAAGCAACGACGGGACGTTCTTCGACCACCACGGTCAGCGTTCCATCCATCCCTTCCTGAAGCATGCTATCAAATTGCGCGTTGGGATCGAGCTCTGCCTCAAGCGTGTAGAATCCATGCTCGCCAGGACTGATGCTCAGTGAACGCACACGGCCCCGAAGTACTCCCCACCGTAGAGGTGGAAATGCCGATAGCTTGACAACGACTGGCTGCCCGACACGGAGTGAGCCGATATCTTTGGGAGGTACCTCTGCTGTTGCAGTAAATGCCGTCGGGCGCTGGCTTAGCTTGAGGAGAATTGAGCCAGCAGGGACTTGCCGCTCCGCATCGCTCATGTAGGTAACAATCAATCCATCAGTAGGCGATTGAATGACGATAGCGCCGCTATCAATTGCGAAATCGCCGTAGAGGGACTGCAGACGCTGGTATGCAGCAAGGCGAGCCGCCTGGAGCTGTGCGCGACGCTGCTGCAACTGGAGACTGACTTTCTCTTGCGACTGGCCAGCAATACTGCGATCGTGCGCAAGCTCGCGCGCCTGGGACTCAAGTGATGCAATCTCACGACGGTAATGCTCACGAGCGCGGTTGAGCGCATCCTCCGCTGTCGCTTTCTGCAACTCAGCCTGCTGCACCTCCGTTTCGGACACGTAGCCACTGGCACGAAGATTTTTAAGCTTTTCAAGCTGCTCCCGAGCGGTGCGCAGTGCCAATTCGAGCTTCCGAATTTCGGCTTGCTGCGTGGCGAGAGCAAAGCGTCGAGACTGTTGCGTGCGTTCAAGCTGACGGAGCACCTTTTCCTGTTGCAGCCGAAGCTCTGCTTGCGTTTTAGCGTGGACGGGCAGCTCCGTGCTCTCGAACACCTCCTCTTGAAGCTTGGCGAGTGTGTACTCCATCACAAGTGCTGCGATCTGCGGCGAGCTAATGCGGACAAGCCCCTGACCACGACTGACACGCTCGCCAGTTCGTACGTAGTACTGCTCGACGAACACATCCTCTGCGTACCGATAGATGCGCTCGGAGGCATTGCCTCTGAGGACGCATCGCAGTTCTATTTGGCGAGGCACACGCATCACAGCACTTGCCAGGCCAAGTGCAAGTACACCGAGGATGACACTATACAGTGCAAGCCGCACCGCATGCGGCCGCGACGATAGAAGCACAAAATCCCGCTCTTCGCTCGAATTTCCAGGAGAGAGCATCGCAGATGTTGCAGAAATTGTCCAGTATGGATTCCCCCCGACGAATGGGGAGTGCGCAAATATGCACACTCCCCGTTTGCACTTCCAATTCTTGCCTCAATGCTGAACTACAAAGCGCTCCGAGCGGACGAAGTACTCGCCGTAGACATTGAGCACATAGACGCCCGATGGAAGTGTGCCGACGTCAATGGTGAACTCCCGCCGTTCGCCGCGAGCTACATAGCCAGCAAACACTGTGGCGTGCACCCGGCCATCGAGGCTAAGAATCGAAACCTCGACGTACTGCTGGCGACTGACTGTCAGCACTGCGGTAGCGTACAGTTCCGATGGATTTGGTGCGACTGGGGAAAGGGTTACTTCCTCAGCTGGAGCACGTGGCTCACCTGCGATTGGTTCGCCCTCATCATTACCACTGTCCTTCGAGAGCACACCAATGGGATTATTGCCAAGGTTGGTAAAGCCGTACATGTACTTGAGTACGCACCATACCTGATCGCGAAGCGATGCATCAGCTGTGTTGTAGAGCAAGACTTCGGCAATCTTCGTGTTGTCGCACAGGTATTGATTCGTCTCGTTGACCGAAGCGAAGTCATGGAAGCGCGTATTTCCAACCTTACCACCAATGCTCACTGCATCTCCGGAGTAGGACATGCTCGTTCCTGGT
>RFIK01000115.1 GCA_003695605.1 Chlorobiota bacterium | reverse complement strand
CCGACAAAGTCGGGGATGATCGTCGAGGCTCTGCTCCAGGTCTTGATGACCTGCTTTTTGCCGCTTGCATTGAGCTGCTCGACTTTCTTGCGGAGTTTGTAGTAAACGAAGACGCCTTTTTTGAGCGAGCGTGCCATAGCCAGTCGTTACGTAGTGCGACGTCGAATAATGAGCCGGTCAGAGGCTTTGTGCTTTTTCCGTGTTTTCAAACCTTTGGCCAATTGACCCCACGGCGATCGTGGGTGCTGGCGCCCACCGCCAGACTTTGAGCGACCTTCGCCACCGCCGTTGGGGTGGTCAATTGGGTTCATTGCCATCCCACGCGTTTGGGGACGAATGCCAAGCCACCGCGCCCGCCCCGCCTTGCCGAGCATGATATTTTCGTGGTCAGCATTGCTAACCACCCCGATCGTTGCGCGGCACTGCGCCAGGACCATGCGAATCTCACCTGAAGGGAGCTTCAGCTGCGCGTACTTCCCATCGAAACCGAGAAGCTGCGCACCCAGACCTGCGCTCCGCACAAGCTGGCCGCCTTTGCCGGGCTTGAGCTCGATGTTGTGCACAAAAAGCCCCGGCGGAATCTTCGCCAGCGGAAGTGTATTGCCGACGTTGTAGTCAGCATTCTCACTGGAGACGATGCGATCGCCAACCTTGAGCCCTTGTGGCGCAAGGATGTAACGCCGCTCGCCGTCATCGTAGCGCACCAACGCGATCCGCGCAGAGCGGTTCGGGTCGTATTCGATTGTCTCGACAGTGGCGTAGACGTCGGTCTTCTCGCGCTTGAAGTCAATAATGCGATAGAGGCGCTTGTGGCGGCCTCCACGATGGCGCGAGGTAATGCGGCCGGTGTTGTTCCTGCCACCGGTCGAGGGAAGCGGCTCGCAGAGCGGCTTGTAGGGACGATCGGTGGTCAGGTCGCTGAAGTCGCTGACCGAGTAAAACCTCGTCCCTGGCGTAATTGGTTTGAGCTGTCGCAGTGGCATCGCTTCTCACTTAGTCGTTTGTTTCACCTTCGCCGCTAACAACGTCGATCGAGTAACCCGGCTTGAGCCGGACGTAAGCTTTCTTCCAGGAGCGTGTCCGCCCTTCTTGAATGCCGCGGCGCGTATAGCGAATGCGACGCTTGCCACGAACGGTGACAGTCCGGACCTTTTCGACTTTGACACCGAACATCGCTTCAATTGCTTGGCGGATTTCGATTTTGTTCGCCGTCCGCTCCACTTCGAAGACGTAGTGGTTGTGGATGCCTTTGACCTTCTCGGATTTTTCCGTCAGGATTGGGCGCTTGATGATCTGAATCATGCCAGCACCTCGCGAGCTGTCCGACTTGGCGAAAGGATCGTTGTGAGCATGTTGACCGCACCAGGAACAAGGAGCAGCTTCCGATGGCTGAGGATATGGTATGTCGAGACTTTGTCTGCGAGCATCATATCCAGGTACGGAAGGTTCCGTGCTGCGCGGAGCACCGTTGGGTTGAATGCATCAACGAGCATCAGTGTGGAGGTGCCCTCCAAACCCAGCGCTTTCATCACCCCCGCCATCAGCTTTGTCTTTGGCTGCTCGAGCTCGACGCCATCAACGACAATGATGTTGCCTTCGCGGGCACGGCATGAGAGTGCTGAGCGCCGCGCAAGCTGATTGACTTTTTTGGGTATCGTGATGGTGTACTTGTGCGGCTGCGGTCCGAACACTGTACCGCCACCGACCCACAGCGGCGAACGGATCGAACCGGCGCGCGCTGTGCCGCGTCCTTTCTGCCGCCAGGGCTTGCGCCCGCCACCACGGACCTCTTGGCGCGTTTTCGTCTTGTGAGTCCCTTGCCGCTGGTGCGCAAGGTACACCCGCACGGCTAAGTACATCGCGTGTTCGTGTGGTTCAACGTTGAAGACAGCGTCGGGCAGCTCGATCGTGCCGCGCTGCTCGCCTGTCTGTGTGTAGAGTGGGACCTCCATTGCGTACTCGGTGCGTTGTGAACAAGTCTTACGAAAGTTTGACGATCTCGACGAGCGCATTGGGAGCGCCCGGAATGCTACCCTTGACCAGCAGCAGGTTCTCGTCTGGCAGAACCTGAAGGACTTCGAGGTTGCGGATCGTCGTGCGCCGACCGCCCATGCGGCCTGCCATGCGCATTCCAGGGAACACGCGCGATGGGAACGATGATGCGCCGATCGAGCCGGGTGCACGCGTGCGGTCGCTTTGGCCGTGGGTTGCCATCCCGACACCACCGAAGTGGTGGCGTTTGACGACGCCCTGAAACCCGCGCCCGATGCTCGTTGCAGAGACCTTGAGGCGATCGCCTGGGGTGAACTGCTCGACAGTGAGCACCTGACCGACGTCAGCACTGATGCCGCGGAACTCACGCAAGTACCGATGCGGTTGCACCCCCGCTTTCGCGAAATGACCGCGGAGTGGACGGTTCACTTTCCGCTCCGGGATCGGCTCGAAGGCAAGCTGCACAGCATCGTACCCATCGCGATCAAGCGTGCGGCGTAGAACGACTGGGCACGGCCCTGCCTCGATAACGGTGCACGGGACGTACTCACCACTTTCGGTGATATACGCTGTCATACCCACTTTTCGACCAAGCAATGCTGCCATTGTTCGCCTTGACTCGTGGTGCCTACACTTTGATTTCGACGTCCACACCCGCTGGAATGTCCAGCTTGGTCAGTTCGTCGATGGTCTTCGGCGTCGAGCTGAAGATGTCGATGAGCCGCTTGTGGACACGCGTTTCGAACTGCTCGCGCGATTTTTTGTCCACGTGCGGCGAGCGATTGACGGTGATGACCGTCCGTTCGGTTGGCAGCGGAATCGGTCCGGAGACCGTTGCGCCCGTCTGCTTGACCGTTTGCACAATCCGCTCGGCAGAGCGATCGATCAGGTTGTGATCGTAGGAGCGGAGTTTGATACGGATGCGTTGGGATGCCACGACGCTTCCAACCACGATAGTGAGACTTCGTCTGCGATTACTCGATGATCTTGGTTACCACACCTGCACCGACGGTACGGCCACCTTCGCGAATGGCGAAGCGAAGCCCTTCCTCCATCGCGACCGGTGTGATCAATTCGATGGTCAGGTTATCTACGTTGTCACCCGGCATAACCATCTCGACACCTTCCGGAAGCTGAATAGTGCCGGTGACGTCCGTTGTGCGGAAGTAGAATTGCGGACGGTACCCCGAAAAGAACGGTGTCTTGCGACCACCTTCTTCGGCAGTGAGGACGTACACTTGCGCGGTGAACTTGTGGTGCGGCGTGATCGAACCCGGCTTTGCAATGACCATGCCGCGCTCGAGTTCGTCTTTTTCCACTCCACGGAGGAGCAAGCCGACGTTGTCGCCAGCTTGTGCTTCGTCGAGCAGCTTGCGGAACATTTCGATACCGGTCACCGTGGACTTCTTGTGCAGACCGAAGCCGACAATTTCCACTTCGTCGTTGAGGCGGACGATACCACGTTCGACCCGGCCAGTCCCAACGGTTCCGCGACCGGTGATGGAGAACACGTCTTCAACCGGCATCAAGAAGGGTTTATCCACATCGCGCTGCGGTGTGGGGATGTAGTTATCGACCGCATCCATGAGGTCCCAGATGCACTGGAGACGCGGATCATCGAGCGGTGCGCCGCTCATCCCTGCATCGAGTGCTTGGAGTGCCGAGCCGCGAATGACCGGAATTTCATCGCCGGGGAAGTCGTACTTCTTGAGAAGATCGCGCACCTCCTCCTCGACCAAGTCAATCAACTCAGGATCGGCAATGTCCACTTTGTTGAGGAACACTACGATGCGAGGCACTCCAACTTGGCGCGCAAGGAGAATGTGCTCCCGCGTTTGTGGCATTGGGCCGTCAGTTGCTGCTACTACGAGGATTGCCCCGTCCATTTGTGCTGCACCGGTGATCATGTTCTTGATGTAGTCGGCATGGCCAGGGCAGTCCACGTGCGCGTAGTGGCGCTTGTCGGTTTCGTACTCGACGTGCGCCGTGTTGATGGTGATGCCGCGCGCTTTTTCTTCGGGCGCGTTGTCAATCTGGTCGTACGCGCGTGCCTGCACCGTCGGATACTTCCGTGCCAGTGCGTAGGTAATCGCCGCAGTCAGCGTGGTTTTGCCATGGTCCACGTGACCGATTGTCCCCACGTTGACGTGGGGTTTGGTGCGAACGAATTTTTCCTTTGCCATAGGTCCTCCAAGTGTGTGTAAACAAATGAACGTGAAAAAGCTATGCGTAAGCGTTCTGCAGTGTGAGCGATGCAGGTTCGTAGTGCGAGAACGTCATCGTATAGACTGCCCGCCCCTGCGTAAGGGAGCGAAGGTGCGTCACGTATCCGAACATCGCCTCAAGCGGGACATGCGCACGAATGACGCTCATGATTCCGCGTTGCTCGATGTGCTCGATTCGACCACGCCGGCTGTTGATATCGGCGATGACGTCACCGACGAACTCATCCGGCGTTGTCACTTCGAGCGCCATAATTGGCTCCATCAGCACTGGTACAGCACGTCGGTACGCTTCTCGCATCGCATTGGCACTTGCAATGCGGAATGCAATCTCATTTGGTTCTGTCTGCGCTGCCGATGCATGTTCGAGACGAACGGCAATGTCAATGAGCGGGTAACCCATGATCGGTCCGGCGACGAGCGTCTCTCGTGCGCCGTCCTCGATCGCTCGGATGCACTGAAGCGGTAGGAACTCACGCTCGCCCGCTGGAAGCGCATCACTGAAGACAAAGCCCGTTCCACGTTCAGCAGGGCTAACAGCAAGCGTCACTTCTGCAACGAAAACATTGGCACCGTGCAGCCGTTCGAAGCGACCGGACGCTACCACACTCTGCGTGATCGTCTCGCGGTACGCCACCTGTGGCTTGCCAACGCGGACCGGGACACCGAATTCACGAGCCAAGCGATCAACGATGATGTCCAGATGCAACTCGCCAACACCGCTGATGATGAGCTGGCCCGATTCTGGATCGGTTTTGTACTGGAATGTCGGGTCTTCATCGGCCAGCGCTGCAAGGGCAGCTGCGAGCTTTTCTTGGTCGGCACTCGTTTTGGCCTCGATCGCTTGCATGATGACCGGCTCGGTGAACTCGATTTTTTCGAAGACGATCGGGTGCTTCACGTCGGCGATCGTCTCACCGGTTTTCGCACGCAAGCCGGGGATGGCGACAATGTCGCCAGCAAACGCCGCAGGAATTTCTTCTCGCCGATCGGCCTGCATGTGCAGAATTTTCTGCACCCGCTCGCGCTTACCTGTTGAGGCATTGAGCACTGTCTGCCCTGGCTCGAGCATGCCCGAATAAAGCCGCACAAATACCAGTCGGCCTGCATGACGGTCAGAGACGACTTTGAATGCCAGCCCGGCAACCGGTTCGTCATCGAGCGGCTGGCGCTCGATCATGCGTTCTGGGTTTGCGGGGTCATAGCCACCGACAGCTCCAATATCGAGCGGCGAGGGCAGATACTCGACGACCGCATCGAGCAACTGCTGAACGCCTTTGTTCCGATACGCCGAGCCGCAGAGCACCGGCACTGCCCGAAGCGCGAGCGTTGCCTGCCGCAGAATTGCCTTGAGCTGTTCGATACTCGGCTCGGTGCCCGAAAGGTATTGCTCCATCGCCTGATCATCGAGCTCGACAATTTGCTCGACCATCGCCGCGCGTGCGCGGTGGGCAGCATCCTGCCACTCGGCAGGAATCTCGCCTGCAGTGTAGCGTGCCCCGAGCGAGGCTTCGTCGAACGTGATTGCCTGCATTGCAAGCAGGTCAATGACTCCAGCAAATGTTTCTTCTGCACCGAGTGGCAGTTGAATCGGAATCGGATTTGCACAGAGCTTCGTGCGGATGGATTCGACCGCCGCGTGAAAATCCGCGCCGACGCGATCCATCTTGTTGACAAACGCGATCCGCGGAACGCGGTACTGGTCTGCTTGGTGCCAGACCGTCTCCGATTGCGGCTCGACGCCCTCGACGGCAGAAAAGAGCGCAATTGCACCGTCGAGCACGCGGAGCGAGCGCTGGACTTCCGCGGTGAAATCAACGTGCCCTGGAGTGTCAATGATCGTGATCCGATGATCACGCCAGGTACACGAAACAGCCGCCGAGGTGATGGTAATCCCACGCTCGCGCTCCTGCTCCATGTAGTCGGTGATCGTTGTGCCCTCGTGGACTTCGCCGAGCCGATGCGCGACTCCGGTGTAGAAGAGAATGCGCTCGGTCGTCGTCGTTTTTCCAGCGTCAATGTGCGCCATGATGCCGATGTTGCGCACACGCTGAATCTCAACTCGCCGAGCCATCGTAGGTGGATTCGTTGGTCAAAGAGCAGGGCCCACTGTGGCGACTTACCACTTGAAGTGGGCGAAAGCTTTATTGGCTTCCGCCATTGCGTGCATTGTATCGCGACGCTTGATAGCGCCACCTTCGCCGTTGGCGGCCGCCATGATTTCGTTCGCCAGTCGAATTGCCATCGTCTTATCCCGCCGCTCCCGTGCATAGTCCCGCAGCCAGCGAAGCGCCAGGGAAAGTCGCCGTTCCTCGCGCACTTCCATCGGCACTTGGTAGGTGGCACCACCGACGCGCCGCGGCCGCACTTCGAGGACCGGCGCGACGTTGGCAACTGCTTTCCGGAAAATTTCGAGAGGATCTTGCTTGGTCTTTTGCCCGATGATCGTAAAGGCTTCGTACACAATCTTCCGTGCGATGGTTTTCTTCCCGTCGCGCATGATGGAGTTGATGAGCTTGGCGACCATGACGTCGTTGTAGAGCGGATCGGGCTCAATGTACCGTTTTGGCGCTCGTTTCTTTCTCATGGCGTGAGCATCGGGCAATGGTTACTTTTTCGCTGCAGCTTGTTTGGGACGCTTGGCGCCGTACTTGGAGCGCCCTTGCATCCGACCGTTGACGCCTTGGGTATCGAGTGCACCGCGGATGATGTGGTACCGCACACCGGGAAGATCTTTGACCCGTCCACCCCGGACGAGCACGATGCTGTGCTCTTGGAGGTTGTGCCCTTCACCCGGAATGTAGGCGGTAACTTCAATGCCATTGGTGAGCCGCACACGCGCAACTTTCCGCAACGCAGAATTTGGCTTCTTCGGCGTCGTCGTATAAACCCGCGTGCAAACTCCCCGCCGCTGTGGACATGCCATCAGCGCGGGAGATTTGGACTTCTTGAACGGCTTCTGCCGACCGTGGCGGATAAGCTGGGCAATTGTTGGCATGTGCGGCAATTCATCCGACGATGACACTTGACACTGCCTGCAAACGCACAAGGCGTTCCAGAATTAGCCCGCGAAAATACGGCATGGCATTGGAATTTTCCAAACCAATCTGTGCAATCCCCGGTGATGAAGGGAAATAGTTGCCCACGGATAATTGGCGCGGGTGCTTTCCCTCTGCCGTCGTCAGCACCCGTCACGATGGTAAAGGCCTGCGCCCGCTCCCGAGCAGAACGATGTTTCGGCGATCAGGGACATCACGGAGCGCGTTGCGTGTATCAACGATGACCCGGCTGGAGCGCGCAACCATGGCGTAGTCCACCACGCTGTGGTCGGTTGTAACGCACACGACGTGGTAGCGTCGGAGAACGCTGGGAGCCAATGCAGGCAGCGATTGAATTGTCTCGGCGCGCACGCTTCCCTCGAAGAGCACAACTGACGGGATGTACGGGTCGTAGTAATCAACGTGTCCGACACCATCGTCACGGAGGAGTTCAGCAACCTTCAGCGCAGGGGAATGGCGCAAGTCATCTACATCCCGCTTGAATGCCATCCCGAGCAGGAGCACTCGCGCACGCGTGAGCTCGATTGGCTGGCGAGCAATTTGCTCGATGATCAAGTTCCGCACATAGTACGGCATGAACTCGTTAACTTCTGCCGCCAGTTCAATGAAACTGGTCGTAAAGTCGTACTCGCGCGCCATCCAAGAAAGGTAGTACGGGTCAATCAGGATACAGTGCCCGCCAATGCCTGGACCCGGGTAGAACGGCATAAACCCGAACGGCTTCGTTGCGGCGGCCTGGACGACTTCCCAGATGTTGATGCCGATGCGATCGCACAGCTGGGCTAGCTCGTTGACCAACGCAATATTGACGCTGCGGAAGATGTTCTCCAGCAGCTTCTCCATTTCCGCAACCTCTGGCGAACTGACGGGAACGACTTTTTCGATTGCCAGCGCCGTTGCGGCACATGCCAACTCGGTACATACGGGAGTGATTCCACCGACGACAATCGGTGTGTTACCCGTGTGCCAGGTTTTATTGCCCGGATCAACACGCTCCGGCGAAAATGCCAGGAAGTATTCCCTCCCGCAGCGGAAGCGGCTCTCCTCGAGTTTTGGCTGGACGTACTTCCGTGTTGTGCCCGGGAACGTCGTGCTCTTGAGAATGTAGAGCTGGCCTGGCCGCTTCGCTGCTGCAATGGATTCAGCAGCAGCGAGGATGAAGGAAATATCCGGGTCCTTGTTCGGTGTAAACGGAGTAGGTACGCAGATGAAGATGACATCACAGTCGGCAAGGCGTGATGGCTCGCGGTGCGCCTGGAGCATCCCACTGG
>RFIK01000002.1 GCA_003695605.1 Chlorobiota bacterium | reverse complement strand
CGCCACTCGCCACTCGCCACTCGCCACTCGCCACTCGCCACTCGCTATTTTCGCCCCAATGCCAAGCATTCTCGACTTTCACGATAGCGTCCTCGGCGAGTACGGCGATTTTGTCCGCTCGTTTCTACACATTGCCGACGAGCGGGTACGGGACTTTGTCGTTCGCGAGCTTCGCCAGGGGCGGCATCTTTGGCCGGAGCCGATGGTGCAGATCAGCCCAGCTTACGCACGTGCGGCAGATGTTGACATGCTCGGTCAGCGCGGGGTACTCCATCCCGACACGTGTGCGACGTTCCGGACTCCGGGCGGAGGACCGCTTGTGCTCTACCAGCACCAGGTCGAGGCATTCGAGCGAGTTTCGCAGCGCAGGAGTATCGTGGTCACGACCGGGACGGGTTCGGGGAAGAGTTTATGCTACTTTTTGCCGATCCTCGATGAGATTTTCCGCAATCCAGTCCGGGACAAAACGGTTGCGCTTGTTGTGTACCCGATGAACGCGCTGGTCAATTCGCAGGTGGAGGCGCTCCAGCGTTGGAAGCGCATCTTTGAGGAGCAGACGGGGCGGTCGTTTCCGGTGACGTTTGCCAAGTACACGGGAGAAACGACCGAGCACCAGCGGAACGCGATGCGAGAGCAGCCGCCGCACATCATTTTGACCAACTACATGATGGTCGAGCTGATGCTCGTGCGGCCGGAGGATCGGCGATTCCTCGATGCAGCAGGTGGTGGCTTGCGCTACGTGGTCTTCGACGAACTTCACACCTACCGCGGGCGGCAAGGCGCGGATGTAGCGATGCTCATTCGGCGATTGAAGGCGCGGGCGGCTTCGCCTGACGTTGTGCACATTGGCACCAGTGCAACGATGGTCGCTCAGCCGGGAGCGAGTGCTGAGGAGCGTCGGCGGGTTGTTGCGCAGTTTGCGCGGCGTTTCTTCGGGCATCCGTTTACGCCGGAGGACATCATCGAGGAAACGCTCCAGCAGCCATTGATGGGCAGAACGCCGTCGTCGGAGGAACTCCGCGCTGCGATTGAAGCTGGAAGCCCGGAAGGGCAGGAGACCTTGCTCGGTTGGGTTGAGCAGCACTTTGGCGTCGGGGTAGGCAGCGATGGCCGAATCGAACGTCGTCCGCCGACGACGATCGGCGAGGCAGCCGCTGAGCTTGCGCGAATGACGGGGGTGTCCACCGAACGTTGCGCCGAGGCACTGGGCAAGACACTGGCCTGGGCGAGCAGCACACGGCGTGTAGCGCTCAAGCTCCACCAATTCATTGCTCAGAGTGGCGCAGTTCACGCTACGCTCGAAGCCGCCGACCGCCGCACGCTCACGCTCGAGGAACAGATCCGCACCGCCGACAACCGGCTGCTGGCACCGCTCAAGTTCTGTCGCGTCTGCGGGCAGGAGTACTACCGCGTTGTCCTTGCGGAGAGGTCTGTGCTCCCGCGGCACGATGGCCAGCAGGAGTTGCCGCCTGAGGGGTTACCTGGCTACGCGATGCTCGCCGGCGACCCGCCCTCGGAGGATCTAGAGTTGCCTGAGGAGTGGCTCGATGGGCGAGGCGCGGTGAAGAAAGACTATCGCGACGCCGTGCCGCGCCTGCTCTGGGTTCGCCCCGACGGTAGCATTGTGGACAGCGGCAGTGATCCCCACGCAACGCCGATCTGGTTCCAGCCGGAGCCGTTCCTCCTCTGCATACGCTGCGGCGAGTACTACAGCCGCCGCGAGAGCGAATTCCGCAAGCTGGTTTCGCTCTCGAGCGAGGCGCGGTCGAGTGCGACGACGGTCTTGGCGGTCTCGGTGTTGCGCCATGCAGCGCGCACGGGGGCAGTGCGCCAGAAGTTGCTGACGTTTACCGACAATCGCCAGGATGCATCGCTCCAGGCGGGGCATTTCAACGATTTCGTCCACGTGGCTGTTCTCCGCTCTGCGCTCATCAGTGCGCTTGAAGGGGCGGGCCCATCGGGCCTGACCCATGCGACGGTAGCAATGGAGACCGTCCGTGCTCTGCGAGGATCTGCGCAGGGGCTCCGGCTCTCCGACATCGCCCAGAACGCGCTGCTTGACGAGAATTCACCGGCGGCTGAGCGCGTCTGGGAGGTGTTCACGGAGTTGACCGAGTATCGGCTCATCCAGGATTTGCGGCGTGGCTGGCGGATTGTGCAGCCGAACTTGGAAGACGTCGGGCTGCTGCGCATCGAGTACGAGGGATTGGAGCAGATCTGCGCCCGCAACGAGATTTGGCGGTGGACGGTCCTTGCCACGACCGCAGTGGAGGAGCGGCAGGCAATCCTGTGGCCGCTGTTGGAGTACTTGCGCACGCAGCTTGCGATCGCGGTGCGCGTTCTCGAACCGGAGTACCAGCGGCAGCTTCGCCGCCGCGCTGAGCAGTTGCTCGGCGAATTCTGGGGACTGGATCCCGATAGCGACGAGCTGCAGCCGGCGAAGTACGCGGTGCTGCCGGCAACATCGGAGCGCCAGCGGCCGAGCGGCATCAGTCTCAGTGAGCGAAGCAAGGTGTGGCGATTCCTGCGCCGACGGCTCGGAGTGGACAGTGCGCAGCATCGGCCCGTACTGCAGGGTTTGCTCGATGTGCTCACGGAGCAGGGCTACCTCCGGAAGCTCGATCCGATCGGTGACCACCAGCGGTACCAGCTCGATGTTGCGTGCATCCGGTGGGTACGCGGTGACGGAACGCCGCCACCGCTGGACCCGCTCGGTAGCCGTCGCACCAGTACGCGCACCGAGGCGATGCGGCCGATCAACGAATTTTTCCGCCGCTTCTACTGCGAATCTGCGGCTGAGCTTGCAGCCTTCGAAGCGCGAGAGCACACCGCCCAGGTTGTCGCCAGTGGTGAGCGCCAGCGGCGTGAACGCCGGTTTCGGTGGGAAGAGGGCGACTCTACAAAGGAACGCGAGCTTGGGCGGCGACTGCCGTACTTGGTCTGCTCGCCGACGATGGAATTGGGCATTGACATTGCTGATCTGGACGTGGTGCATCTGCGGAATGTGCCCCCGACGCCAGCCAACTACGCGCAGCGGAGCGGGCGTGCAGGGCGCAATGGGCAAGCAGGGGTAATCTACACGTACTGCGGTGCACGGAATCCACACGACCGGTACTTTTTCCGCAATCGCACGCAGATGGTCGCCGGAAGCGTCCGTGCGCCGGTGCTGGATTTGGCAAACGAGAGTTTGTTGCGCGTGCACCTCCACGCACTCTGGCTGGCGCGGATAAACGTGCCACTGGGGAATTCGATCGAGAACGTCCTCGATCTTGAACGTGCAGACTTACCGTTGCGGGAGGAGGTACGTTCTGCGATGGAGCTCACGGAGCGTGATCGCCAGTCGCTGCGGGAGGAAATGCTCCGCGTGCTCCGTAGTGACCGCGATGAGCTCGAGACTCTGCCGTGGTTTGGCGACGAGTGGATCGACCGCATCCTCAGGGAAGCACCGAGCGCCTTCACTCGTGCATTCGATCGGTGGCGGGAGATGTACCGCGCTGCCAACGAGCAACTCAACCGCGCTCGCATTGAGGAGGACCGCGCCCGCAACGACCGCGAGGGGCAGCAGCGAGCCAAACGCCGGCAAGACGAAGCGCGCCGCCAGCTCAATTTACTGCTGCAAGTCAACGTCGCGCGAGAAGAAGGCGATTTTTACCCGTATCGCTACCTTGCCAGTGAAGGCTTTTTACCCGGGTACAACTTCCCGGCGCTGCCAGTGCGTGCGTGGATCCCGCGTGGCGACGGTGAATTCATCGCTCGTCCGCGCGCAGTGGCGCTACGTGAAATGGCGCCAGGGAATTTCCTCTACCACGAAGGCGCCAAGTGGGAAGTCGTCGGCTTCCAACTACCGCCTGGGGGGTTAGCCGAGCGGAAATTCACCGTGCGGCTCTGCCACCACTGCGGCGGTTTTTCGCCATTCGATGCCGATCTCTGCGTTGTGTGTGGTGAGCCATTGACGATCGAGCAGAGCGAGGTGGTGCCGCTCCTCGATATGCCGAACGTGCGCACACGGCGCCGTGAGCGCATCACCTCGAACGAAGAAGACCGGCAGCGTTCGGGCTACAGCATCGAGACGTACTTTCAATTCGGCGCACTTCCAGGCAGCACGGAGGAAGCAACCGTCGAGCACGAAGGCACCGTACTGCTCCACCTGACGTATGCCCCAGCAGCACGACTATTGCGGATCAACCATGGCTGGCGCGCCACAAGTAGCAAAGGATTTCGCATTGACCTGGAGAGCGGCGAGATCACCACAAACGACACCGACGCGGGTACTCCCGCTCAGGCTCGGCCCACGGTAGAGACGCTCCGCCTTGCGGTGCAGGATACGCAGAACATTCTCTTGGTACGCCCTGCCGATCCGGACCTCCTCTCGGACCGAGCCATGGAGGTAAGCTTTCGCGCGGCCCTGCTGCGTGGGGTGCAGCAAGCCTTCCAAGTGGATGAGAGTGAACTTGCAGCCGAATGCATCGGGCGCAAAGAGCGTCGCGCGATTCTGCTCTACGAGAACAGCGAAGGTGGTTGCGGCGTGCTCCGGCGGTTAGTCGGCCAAGCCGATGCACTCGCGCTCGTCGCAAAAGAAGCACTCGCAGCAGCGCACTTCGATGAATCCGGCAACGATTGCGTGCCTTCGTGTACGACGGCGTGCTATGACTGCTTGCTCAGCTACTCGAACCAACTTGATGCTCTCGTGCTCGATCGGCATCGGGTGCGGGAGTTGTTGGTCCAGCTTACGCGTTCTTCGACGGTGCGGAATTCCGCACGAGGGCGCTCCTACCAGGAACAGTTCGCATGGCTGGCATCGCAGCTTGATCGGCGGTCGGAGTTGGAGCGGCGGTTCCTTCGGGAGCTTGCCAACGGTCGGTACCGCTTGCCGGACGATGCGCAGCGAAGCATTGCCCAGCCGCGCTGCGTAGCGGACTTTTTCTACGAACCGAATGTTCTGATCTTCTGTGACGGCACACCACACGACGAACCCCGACAGCACCAGCGGGATAACCTGCTGCGGGACCAGCTCATTGCATCAGGCTACCGTGTCATCACGCTCCGCTGGGATCAGCCGATCGGCGATCAACTTCAACGCTACCCCGACGTCTTCGGACACCGCGCACAGTAATCGAACACCCCACTCGCCACTCGCCACTCCCCACTCGCTACTCGCCACTCGCTACTCGCCACTCGCCACTCGCCCCTGCCGTAATTTGCGACTGGATGAAATACGGTGAACACTGTACCCATGACAGCCCCCTTCTCAGCACTCGTTGAAAAGCACCGTTCGACAATCGAAGCTGCAACAGCAGCCTGGCGCGAGCGGACGTTCTATGCTCACTGGCCAGAAGTTCCAAGTGGCAAGATCTACGGCGAGGATGCTCCAAGCGACGGCAAGCGCCGTTTCGACGAGCAGTGTGGCAAGCCATTCGATCGCTTGCTCCAGCGGGATGCGCAGTCGTGGCATGGCGAGGAAGAGTCACCCTACGGCTTTGCGTTGGGGATCACGTATCCCGCAGTCAGTCCAGATGTGCTCGTTGCCAACGCCCGACGAGCAGCACCGAGCTGGGCGGCACTTTCGCCTGCACTGCGTGCTGCAGTGCTCGTCGAATTACTCGAACGGGCGGCAGCGACGTTTTTTGAGCTTGCGCATGCAACGATGCACACGACCGGTCAAGGGTTCGTGATGGCATTCCAAGCCTCTGGCCCCCACGCGTTCGACCGTGCACTCGAAGCAGTCGTCGCTGGTCTGTGGGCACAGGAGGCGTTCGCTGGCGCAGCGACGTGGACAAAGCCGATGGGGAAAACCAGCATTACGCTCACCAAGCGCTACCGCATCCGTCCACGCGGGGTTAATGTCACAATTGGATGCTCAACTTTCCCGGTGTGGAACAGCCTCCCTGGGATGTTCGCCAGCCTCGTCACGGGTGCGCCAACCATCGCGAAAGCGCATCCGCGGGTTGTGTACCCGCTTGCTGTCGTCATTGCAGCACTGCAGCACGGCTTGAGCGACATAGGTCTTGATCCGCATCTTGTCCAACTTGCAGTCCCAACACCGTACGAACCGATGACGCATACGCTCGTTGGCGCTCACGGGATCGGCACGGTTGATTACACCGGCTCGACTGCATTTGGGCAGGAGCTCGAACGCTTCTGCGCCGAGCACGGCATCGTCTGTTTTACGGAAAAGTCCGGCGTCAATCCCGTCCTCCTCGAAAGCGTCGAATCACTCGATGCAGCTCTGGACAATCTTGCCTTCAGCCTTTGTCTCTATTCGAGCCAGATGTGCACTGCTCCGCAGAACATCTTCATCCCTGCCCGTGGCGTGGCGGAGCGTTCGAGCGGCCGAACGATTCCCTACCATGAAGTCGTCGAGCGGCTTGTTGCCGCGATTGATGCACTCGTACGCAATGAGAAAGTCGGCCCCGGTACGTGCGGCGCAATCCAAAATCCTGCAACGCTGGACCGGATTGAACGTGCCCGCCAGCTGGGCTTGCCCGTCCTTCGCCAGAGTGCGCCGCTTCGCATCGCGGAGTACCCCGATGCACGTACTGCCACTCCACTGCTTCTTGAGGGTGACACTCGCCAGCGCAGCTACTACGAACACGAATGGTTCGGTCCGATTGCGTTCGTGATCCCTGTTGCATCGTTCGAACACGGTCTGGAGGAAATGCTCGGCTCCATCGAGCGGTGCGGTGTGCTGAGCACGTTGATTTACACAACCGACGAATCGCTCCAGCGCAGTGCCGAAGATGCTCTCATCGAAGCAGGTGCACCTGCCGCGTTCAACTTCACCGGCCCCGTCTGGATCAACCAATCCGCAGCATTTAGCGATTTCCACGGAACGGCTGCCACGCGCGCAGGCAATGCATCGTTCACCGATCTGGCGTTTGTCGCTGCGCGCTACTCGGTCATTGGCACTCGCATCGGTAGCTAACAGTCGTTTCACTTCCTCCGATGATGATGGTATGCCCTGGTTCCAACGTAAAACCAAAAACATCCAGGAAACCTCGCCGCGGGAAATGCCCGATGGCCTCTGGACCAAGTGCGACCGGTGCGGGGAGATCATCTACAAAAAGCAGCTCGAAGAGCATGCCTACACGTGCCCCAAGTGCAACTACCACTTCCGAATCGGCACAGCGCAGTACGTCAAGTTGCTCTTCGACGACGGGACGTTCGTCGAGACGGACACACACATTCGCTCTGCCGATCCATTGCAGTTTGTGGACACCAAACCCTACACCGAACGGCTTCGCGATGCGTTCCGCCGCTTCGGTCCGAGCGATGCACTCACGATCGGCTATGGCAGCATTGGCGGCCAGCGCATTTCGTTCGGCTGCATGAACTTCGCCTTCATCGGTGGTTCGATGGGCTCGGTCGTGGGAGAAAAGTTCGTTCGTGCAGTGCGGCGTTCGCTCCAGGAGCGAATTCCGCTGGTGGTGATTTCTGCTTCTGGAGGTGCGCGCATGCAGGAAGCGGCATTCTCGCTCATGCAGATGGCGAAAACGAGTGCTGCGCTCACTGAGCTTTCTGATGCAGGGTTGCCCTACATTTCCGTGCTCACCGATCCGACCACAGGTGGTGTGAGTGCCTCCTATGCGATGCTCGGCGACATCATTCTGGCCGAGCCGGGTGCTCTCATCGGTTTTGCCGGCCCGCGTGTAATCGAGCAGACAATTCGCAAAAAGCTCCCCGAAGGATTCCAGAGCGCCGAATTCCAGCTCGAGCATGGCTTTGTGGACATGATCGTCCATCGCAGAGAGCTGCGTCCGACGATCATTCGTCTCCTGGGTCTGCTGACCTAACGCGCCAGCGACGCTGCGGGATACCCCACGCTGCAATCATTGCCAGTCCACCAATGCCCATGCACAGTGGCAGCCAATCACCGGTGCGGACGTAGAACGTCGTTCCGCGCTGCGGGATCACTGGCGCTGCAATACATGTCGCAACGCGCGCGGGCGCTACAAGTAGCACGCGGCCAGTTGGCGCGATGAACCCTGTTACTCCGCTATTGGCGCACCGCGCGATCGGACGCCGCGTCTCGATGGCACGCATCTGCGCAATCGCAAAGTGTTGGTCTGGTCCCGGTGTGCCGTCATACCACGCATCGTTGGTGATCACCACGAGCACATCGGCTCCTGCTCGCACGTAGTCGGCTGCGTAGTTGGGATAGATGCTTTCGATGCAAATCATCACACCCAGCCGTGCGAGCGTATCGCCGCGGACGAGCGGCAACACCGTCGCACCGGGACCTTTTGCCCAACTGGAGATACCAACGCCCCACTGGAGCAACCGTGCAAGCTCTGGGAAGGCATCGGAAAACGGCATGTATTCGCCAAATGGTGTCAGCCGTGATTTGCGGTGCTCCGGAAAGTGCGTTGCGCCCGGGGCAACCAGAATCGCCGCATTGTACGCTCTGAGTGGGCGATAGCTCTCGACGTCTGCGAAGCCCGTGAGGACTGCGGTGTTGGTGCTATCGCACCAGGAGTGGATCTGCCCCAAAAGCTCTGCTCCACTGGCATCGAGCAAATTGACCGGCAGCGCAGTCTCACTCCAGATTGCCAGGTCGAACTGCTCGTGCCGCCGCAGCGAATCCTGGAGCCGGCGGTGCTCGGCAAGGATCGG
>RFIK01000114.1 GCA_003695605.1 Chlorobiota bacterium | reverse complement strand
TGTTCGTGCCCGTTTGTGCTTGGACGGTGCCGACCGGGATCCAAGACTGACCGCTATCTGCCGAATAGAGGATGTTCGCCGTCGTTACCCCGTAACTTGTCCATTGGAGCACGATGGTATCACCGGGGCAGTATGCGCTCGATGCAGTTGGCGCCCGTAGGAGAATCCCTTGCACTGTAATTGTCACTGGTGAGAGGAGATTCCACATATCTCCCGCAGATGCCCGTCCGTCGCCATCTGCCGCATTGCCCGCTGCTCGAATGACATACTCACCCGGCGTCTCGGGTGAACGCCACTGCACTTGCCACGCAGCTTCGCGATAACTGCCTTGATTGGACATCATCCGTCGTTCACGGTGTGTCAGCTCGCCGTTGAGCGACTTGACGTACTGATTCTCCGTCGCTGGGTATTGGAGCAGTCCCGATGGCTGGCCTTGTGTGGTGAACGCAGCCATGTTGAACCCGGCATAGATCGCGCTTGAGTGACGTACGCGAAGTGTAAATGTATTGAGTGTATTTGGTTTGACAAGTCGCGGTCCCTCGAGAATGATGGTCGTCAGTGTACTTGGCTGGCTACCATGACAGCCATTCCCGCCACAGCCAGTACTCGTGACGCCAGTAATTCCCTCGCGATAGGCGTAAAGGTTAATCAACGCTCCATGCGAAAGGGTACAGATCAAGACTAACCTGCCAAGGAGTCTAACCATGCTCAACGTAACGACGAAAATTATCACGTACTCAGCACTAAACTACAAAGAAAAATGGTAATAACCAAATGCAGCCACCCGGAGACTTTCCGTATTTTTGCGTCGTAGAAATCTGCCCCATGTGACCAGGTGGCTGGCTGGTACTCGTGCCAGCGGGCTCGATAGTGTTCCCGTTTCACCGTTTGCGAGGCGGACATACGCATGCCCGATCGTCCGTTGAGTATCCTTTTTGTCTCCAGCGAGGTTTACCCCTTCGCAAAAACTGGTGGATTAGCCGACGTCTCTCACGCCCTTCCTATCGCCCTCCGCGAGCTTGGCCACGATGTGCGCGTCATGTTGCCAAAATATGGGAATGTCAGCGAACGCCGCAATCGCATCCATGAGATCAATCGCCTCAAAGAAGTACCTATCGCTGTGGGGGAGACTGTCGAGCTTGCGACGATAAAATCTTCCTCGATGCAGAATCCTCGGACGAAGGTCCAGGCCTATGTTACCACGAATTTCACCTACTTCGACTCCAAAAAAGGTCTCTATGCCGATCCACTCACCGGCGAGCCGTACAACAACGACGAGCGCTTCATCTTCTTCGATCGGTCTGTGGTAACTACGTGCCTTCTTCTGGGGTGGTACCCGGATATCATCCATTGTAATGCGTGGCAGACCGGGCTCATCGGTGCGTACATCCGGACAATGCACACGAAAGAGTTTGCAAATACGCGCTTGGTCTTTACAATCCACAACGCTGTTGACCAGGGCATTTTTCCTGCAATAAGTCTGGAAAAGACAGGACTCCCGAAGGAAATCTATCCGAGGATTACCCACGCTAAACACCTCAACTTCACGAAAGCCGGAGTGGAATTTGCCGACGCGATCACGACCGTCAGCCCAACCTACGCCAAAGAGATCGCCAAGGACAAAGTCATCAGTGGCGGCTTGCATTCGCTCTTCCGGGCTCACCACATCGTAGGCATCCTCAACGGCATTGATACCTACCATTGGAACCCGAAAACTGACCCCTTCATCCCGCATCATTTCGATTCGACAAGCTGGAAAGAGGGCAAGGCGCTCAATAAGAAAGCACTCCGCGATCGCTTGAAGCTTCCGCACGAGGAGAAAGTCCCCATCTTGGCAACCATTGCACGGCTGGGCGAGGCGAAGGGAATTCCACTCCTTGTGGAGGTTCTCCCAACATTGCTTCGGGAAAACGTCCAAATCGTCCTGCTCGGCGAAGGCGACCCATCACTGAGCGCTACGCTGGAAAAGCTTGCCGCAAAGCACCCAGGCAAGCTTGCGTTCATCGCAGGCTTCGACGACGAGCTTGCGCACCTTATCGAGGCAGGCGCGGACATGTACCTGATGCCATCACTCTATGAACCGTGCGGGCTCAACCAGATGTACTCGATGGTCTATGGAACTGTCCCCATCGTGCGTGCGACTGGCGGTCTTGTTGACACCGTCGAAGATTTCGATCCCGACACCCGGACTGGCACCGGCTTTGTCTTCCGCGACTATGCAGCCGATGATTTCGTCGGTGCAATCAAGCGAGCGTTGGCACTCTACAAGAAGCCAACGTACTGGGCAGTGTTGGTGCAGAATTGCATGAGCCAGGACTTCTCGTGGTCAACCAGTGCTCGCCAGTATGAAGCCATCTACCGGGAAATCCTCGCTCGCCGATGAAAGCAGTCATCCCTGCGCTCACTGTGGCGTTCGTGCTCGTTGCGTGCAATGAGCCACCGACCGAGGTCGGCTCGGCACTGATCAACGATACCACGCGCGCTCAGCAGGTCAATTCGACGCAGCTCCCGATGATCATCGCGACTGCGAGCATCTCGACGCCGAGCTACCTTTTCAACGCAGGAATTCTCTTCATTGGCCGCACACCTGAGCTCCACGCCGCAACGCTCCTGCGCTTTACAACGTTGCCCGATACACTCGGCTGGATCACTGCCGGCGACATCGTCTCTGCCTCACTGCTCATCCGCCCGCACCGCTACGTCATCGGGGATAGCACAAGCAACGTGCTGGCATTTGGTGTCTATGAATTGCAGCGATCGTGGATTAGCGCCGACAGTGCTGGTAAGGTTGTGATTGAGCCCCGATGGTACGACCTCTTTTCGAGCGGCGGCATTCCAAATCCGCAGTATTTTTCAGCGACGCCGCTTGCGGTCTTCGATGGGAGCAAAAAAATTCCACTTGCAGATTCGCTCGCCGATGTCGAGATACCGCTTACGCAGGACGGCATCGCGCGACTGGCTGCGTGGCTCCAGGCGATGCCCGATACCACGCGCCGCGTAAGCATCTACGGCATCGGCTTTGTTCCGATGGCAAGTTCGACCGTTGTTCGAGAGTTCGAGACCCGGCCAACTGGTAGCGCCGTCGGCGAGCTGGTGCGGCTGAAGTTCGTCTATCGCCGCACTGGTGGCACGCTCGATTCTGCGTTGGTCTTCTCTGGCAACGATGCCACATTCGTCCATGCAGAGCCGCCACGGGAGGGACTGCTTGCGGTGCAGTCGGTAGTCCGGTCCGAGGTAGCACTGACGCTCGATCTATCGGCGCTGCCACCACTGGATGCAGTGCTCAATGCACAGCTGGCACTGACAAGCGACACTACCCAGCGCCTTGCAGGCAACGGCGGCATCCCTACGACAGTAGAGCTTGCCTACCTTGATAGCACAGCGAACGTATCGTTCGGTTTCGTCGGCGGGCAGCTACCAGGCTCCGGGCGATTTATCGTGCCGAACATCGCTCCACTGGTGGACTACCTGCGCCAGCGGAAGCAGGGTCGCGGAACAGTGCTCCTCCGCTCGCGGAACTTCCGCTTGGAGCGCATTGCATTCTGTGGTGCCAATGCACCCGACAGCCTCCGCCCACGACTGACAGTCACGTATATCCCACGCCCTGGATCGCCACGATGAATTCAGTGCGCAGCATCGCCATCCTGCTCGTTGCATCAGCAGTTGCAGCCACAGCACAAGGCGGCGCCAACTACACTGCGTTTGGTATCGGGCAGCAACGGACAACCTTCGGCGCAGCCTACGAAGGGCTGGGCGGTGCAGCTTACGCAGTTCCGTCAGATTACCTGTTCGGAGTGGCAAACCCGGCGCTCTGGCCACTGGTAAAAACAACGCGCATCCAAGGGGGCTATCGCTTCAACCAACAACGCATCGAGCAGGGTGGTGCCGTTCGCGCACAGAACAACGGCAAGCTCGACGGCGCAGGATTGCTCTTTGCCATTGACACGAGCGCAGAAATTGCCGCGAGCATCGGCGTTTTCCCGTCGAGTTCGGTCAACTACACCTCCGCACGTCGCTTCCAGATCGCATTGCCCGACGTTGGCGTCCTCGATGGCACAACGACCTATCGTGGTGGCGGTGGCATGACGACCGCCTATGCTGGCATCGCAGCACAGATTCTGCCGGGCGTCTATGCTGGCGGTGCGCTTCTCTACGGCTTCGGGCTTATCAGCGATCAGGCGGAAACATCCATTGCTGCCGAGGCGACACAACGTGCAGTCTCGACGCAGAACGATCGCCTTTCGGTGCTCGGCGGACGGCTTGGAATCTACACCGAGCTGGGCGACCATCTCTGCATCGGGCTGGCAGGGGCGCTCTTCGGTTCGCTCCAAGTGGAGCGGTTGCTCATCTACCAGAGCTTCGCGCCAAGTTCGACCAAGCCGACCTTCGATACGTCATTTGCATCCTCGCTTTCGTCGCCAATGGCAGCAGGAGTGGGCGGCGGAATCACCTACCGCGTGCGCCGATGGCTTCTGACACTTGATGGAGAGTGGTCGCCAACGAGTGCGCACCAGTACCGATACTCGTCGCTTGGGCGCGCGGGCGATAGCTACCGCCTTAGCCTTGCTGCGTCGTATCGGGGCAGCCGCGCTGCGGGCTCCTCATTCGAGGATCAGCTCAGTGTCAGCGGCGGGTTGACAATGCAGCGGCTTCCCGTTGTCATCACTTCGGTCCCGCTGGAGGAGTATTCGGCAAGCGTCGGGGTGCAGATTCCGTTCGGCGGCGCTGCGATGATTGATGCAGCGCTCATCGGGGGTGTGCGAGGCAACGGGTTGCCTGTTCGCGAAGAGTTCCTTCGGCTGAGTGTGACGCTCAGCGTCGGCGAAGTGTGGTTTATCCCATTCCGTCGGTAGTCCGCACCGCCGCGATGAGTTCAACCAGTGCAGGGAGTGCACTGCCAGCTTTTTCCCGAATTGACGCATGAGCAATCGAGCTTACCGGTGTCGGCGTTGGATTGACTTCGATGATGGTGGCACCGTGCTGCCAGGCAAGAAACGGCAACGCTGCGGCTGGATAGACTTCCGCTGATGTTCCCACGACCAAGAACACCTCCGCACGGCGAGCTGTACATTCTGCTTCCTGGAGTACATCGGCGGGGAGCATCTCCCCAAACCACACAACCGAAGGACGAACAAGCCCTCCACACGCCAGACATCGCGGTGGAGAGTCATCGCGAATCTGGTCGCAGTACGGCATACCACAGTCTGCGCAGTGGTTCTCCTCTAAGTTGCCATGAAGTTCGAGGACACACCTGCTGCCTGCACGCTGGTGTAAGCGGTCAACGTTCTGGGTGATGAGCGTCATCTCCGGAACCAGCGTTTCCAGCTCGGCAAGCGCGCGGTGCGCAGGATTTGGCAGGACGCGTTCGATGACGTGGCGGCGATACTGATACCACTGCCAGACACGCTCAGGATTGGACAGGAACCCTTCCATACTTGCCAACTCTTCGGGGCGAAACTGTGCCCAGAGGCCGTTGGGATCGCGAAAGGTCGCGACGCCACTTTCAGCAGAAACTCCTGCGCCTGTGAGCGCTGCAAACCGCCGGCTCGATGCAAGCCGCTCGAGCACTCGGCTACCGAGAAGCTTCCGCAGTTCCATCGCAGATTCGCCCGCCAAGATGCTGTGCCAAAAACTGCTCGATGGTGCGGTACATCCAGACGCGATTCTGCTCGCCAACAAATCCGTGTCCTTCATCCTCGCGGACGTAGTACTCGACCGGCACACCCCGCGAGCGGAGCGCTTCGACGATTTGGTCCGACTCGGCTTTGTTGACCCGTGGATCGTTTGCTCCTTGGAACACGAGCAGTGGCGCTTCGATGCGATCGGCGTGGAAGACCGGGGAGACCGCTCGGAGAAGCTCTTCTTCCGTTTCGAGGCTGCCGATCATTTCGTCGAGCATTTGGTTGAGTGGTTTCCAGTACGGCGGGATTGTGCGGCGGAACGTCAACAGGTTCGAAACGCCGACGATGTCCACACCGCAGCAGTAGAGCTCGGGAGTAAATGCAAGTCCCGCCAGCACTGCATAGCCGCCGTAGCTCCCGCCGACGATACCGACGCGCTCTGGATCAGCAACGCCGTTGGAAACAAGCCACCGGATGCCGTCGGTGATGTCATCCTGCATTGCGCGACCCCACTGCTTGAACGATGCTTCCCAGAATCGGCGTCCGTACCCCGTCGAACCGCGGTAGTTCATCTGCAGGACGCCGTATCCACGGTTGGCAAAGAGCTGCACTGCAGGGTTGAATCCCCAGACGTCGCGTGTCCACGGCCCGCCGTGCGGGAAGACCACCAGCGGGACAGGTTTGCGATGCTGGCGTGGCAGTGTCAAGTATCCTCGGATGAGCATCCCATCGCGTGCACGGTACTCGATCGGCTGCATCAGGGAAAGATCGTCTGGATCAAGATGTGGCATCGCACGCCCAAGCTCGACGAGTTCACCACTGGACGCGGAAAGGAGATAGTACGCAGCAGGCTGGATGTCTCCGAGCGCTGCCAGCACGAACCACTCTTCATCGAGCGACCAGCTGGACACGTGAATAGCAACATCACCGAGCTGGGCGCGGAGACGCTCACTAACCTGCTCCCAGAGGGAACGCCACGTGGGGTGGAGGAAGACGTACTCATGCCGCCACGAAACGTACGCAGCAGCCGTCGGTTGGTCGTGCTTGTAGGAGTAGAGCAGACCCTGCATGTCGTAGGTGTCGCTTGCGGCGATCAGCTCTTCCTCGCGGAGCGTGTCTGGATCGAAAAGGTAAATTGCAGCAGTGTCACGGCCACGGTTGGAAAGCACGTAGAAGCGGCGTCCATCGGCGGCAAGCCGCAGCGGTTCGAGTGTGGTGCGGAACGTTGTCGTTAGCAGCTCGCGGAATGGTTCCTGCGCATGCTCCCGGTAGAGCAGCGCCCGATTGGCGCCGTCGGTGCGCACTGCGATGCGGATTGTCCCATCGCGGTCGGGAATCCACTCGACCACGCCCCCTGGGTTTTCTGCGACGAGCTCGAGTGTTCCACTGGCCAGATCGAGTGCATAGACGTCGAAGACTTCCCGTTGCCGTCCGTTGTGAGTGATCAAAATGCGGTCATCCCGAAGCGGCAACGTCGAGAGAATTTCGGCACGTACTCCGTGGGGTGGGGTGCAGAGCCGAGGCGGTTCGTCCGAAAGTACATCGAGCAGGTAGAGCTGGTAGTTCTCGTCGCCGTTAGTATCGCGCGCAAAGACAATCGTGCGATCGTTCCCCCACGCGAAGGTGTGGATGCTGCGGTCGCGCTGGTCGGTGAGAAATCGCCCGTGCCCATTTGTCCGGTCGTAGAGCCAGATGTTGAGCTGTCCGTTTTGCGGTGCAAGCCAGGCGAGAAAGCGTCCATCCGGTGCGATGCTGACCTGCGCGATCGCAGGATTGGCAAAAAGTTCCTCAACAGGGATACAGCGAAGAGGCATTGTGCACCATGTTCTCCGTGATCGTTCCAACACCGAACGGCAAATATAGACTGCGCTGCTCGGTGCAGCCACTGAGCAAGAGTGTGATGCTCCGTGGCGCTCGTCCTTCTGGCATTTCCAAGTACGCGCACACGTTACTGGCTCGATGCCGTCGCAGTCGGCTTCCGTTCAAAGGCTTTCGGTTTCCTGCCGGCAATTTGCCATGCGACAAGTGCCACAAGCACGACAACGAGAAGCTTGACGCTGATTGCACCTTGTGTGGGCAGCAGCGACGTGAGCACACCGAGCGCAATGACCGTCCCCAGTGCCGTTGCCAGCGCTGCCCATGGGTATGCTATCGGTAGCGCGCGCTGCGCGACAAGTGCGGTGACGAGTGTGCCGATGGTGTAGGCGCCAGCGGTTGCCCATGCAGCGCCGATGTAGCCGAGCACAGGGATGAGTGCTAGATTGAGCAGAACATTCGTCACTGCTGCCGCGCCGTTGGCAAGCGAGAGGAGTTCGGTGCGCTTGGTAAGATGGATGCTCGCTGCCATCGTCGTCGAGATGCCGAGCGCGACGTAACCGCCCAATACAATCGGTACCACACCGAGCCCTGACCAATAGTTCGCACCGATGAGGTGGCCGCTTCCAATTGGTATCGCAACGACATCGCCGATAAATAGTGCAACTGCCGCATAGAGCACCACTGCCACCGCGAGAAAGTAGCGCATCGCGTGGGCAATCATTCCTCCGATCGCTGGGTCGCGTGCATGCTGGAGGTAGAGCGGGCGCCACGCTGTTTCATAGACCGACACTGCCAGCATCATCGGGATTGCAAGCCGATAGTTCGCAGTGTAAATGCCAACTGCGTGTGCACCCGCAAGCCAGCCGAGGATGGGACGATCGGCAACTTGCACAACCAGTGCCGCAAGCGCAGCTGGAACCGTCGGGAGCCCAAAGCGGAGCAGCGCTCTGACAAGGCCGGCATTCCATCCTGGCGTCAGGTGGGGCAGCGCCAGCGGAAGGACCATCGCCGCTCCGACGAAGGAAGAAACCAAGCCCGCGAGCATCACGCCCTCGACGCCCCACTGCCAGAGTGCAACGAGCAGGACGTTGAGACCGACGTTGAGCATCACAACAAGAACGCGGAGCATCGCAAACGTCCCCGCGCGTCGCTCCATGCGGAGCAAAGCAAAGGGAATCGCAGCGAGTGCATCGAGCGCAAC
>RFIK01000113.1 GCA_003695605.1 Chlorobiota bacterium | reverse complement strand
GAGGAACTCACCGATACGCCAACCACCGGCTGGCCAATTGTTCCCTCAGCCGCAAGCGTACTGCTCGTGGAGCGAACCGCACCGCTTGTGAAAATGCTTATCTCCAACCGCTGCGCTTGCACCGCGACTATGGCACAGACGAGCACGAGGGCATGCCTTTTCATGACAACCTCCACGATGAGTGAAACGGAGTACCATGGAAATGACTACGGTTTTGATGATGCGCATCATTGATGCTGCTTTGAGTCTTAGAGCAGTCCATCGTTCACGTGCATGAAATGTTGGCCTGTCTCCTAAGGTAATTTACGAACTGTGATGTGGCATCTCCAAAAATTTTTTTTGTGGAATTTTTGCGCATGCTTGCACGAGGAGAGTGTCTCCTGAAGCAGGAAGACAAATCGAACGCTCCTTCAATTCAATAGCCGTGCGAACGTCTTCAGCACGTCCTGTGCTCGGTATGAATTCTGACGCAGGGCGCATTGTGTGAGATGGTTCGAACTGCTCGAGAGAATCTTCATGCGGTGGTTTCTTGTCCTTGCGCTTTCGATTCTTCCTGCCGTTGCACAATTGCAGCTCCGCGTTGTTTCACCAGTGGACTCAACCCAGTACCCACTGCTTTCGGTCATTGCTGAAAGCCGCCTCGATGGCGTTCCCACAGCTCTCGACGACGGCACGATTGCGCTTGCTTCCTCACGCTACACCATTCGCCCCCAGAACGTCGAGACGCTCGACCACGCACGCGGAAGAATTCGCATTACTTGGCTTGCGGACCCTCGGCTGGCCACAGAGAACTTCGTGCACATTTTCGCATGGAACGGCGAGCAGCTTGCACGCGATAGCGTCCGGCTCCCTCGGCTTCCCGTCCTACGGATTGTCACCCAACAGAGCACGCCACTGGAAGAACTCGCAATCCGAGCCGAACCAAGCATCGAGACGACGGAGCGATTCTACCTCCAACTTTTCACCGGACGCTATAGCACCGATGGCACCCATGAACTTCCTATCCGCGTTGATTCGATCGTTTCGAGCATTCCGTTTGTGCAGGTGGAGTGGGTCGGCTGGGCTGGAGGCTCTCGTACGCTGCCTTCTTTGGTGTATTCGCCACTCCTCTACCTGGTCCGGCTGCACTGCACACCACCAGACACAACGTACCGCAGTGGCACGATCACAATATACTACGACAGCTCCCTCTCGCTTGCCATCCCAATATCTGTCAACCGATTCCCGATCCCTGCCACCCAACAGCTCCGCTTTGAATGGCCCACCGGAGGAGAGCTCCTCGCACCATGCCAGCCGATTACGTTGCGATGGAGTGGAATGGCGCTCGATGCACGCGTTGCTGTTGACTACTCGCTCGATAGCGGCACTACGTGGGAGCCAATCACAATCACAACAGAGAGCAGCACAACCTGGACCGTCCCAAATGCACCAACGCGCGGCTTGCGCTTTCGGCTACGGCAGCTCGATGGGCAACAGCGCACCTATCGGCTCGACGACCTGAGCACAACGGCTGTCGGACGCATCACATTCCGAAGCGACGGCAAACGCTTGCTGGCGCTCCATGCAATCAATGGCGAACTAGTCGAGTGGGATGTCGGATCCCGCCAAATCACCTGGCGAGCACTTCCGCCGGATGTAGGGCAAGTGCAACCTGTGTGGGTTGCCTACCTGGATTCAATGCGCGCCATTGCAGTGTACAACGCCTCTGCTCGTGGATATGCAGCACTCTTCCGCATCGGTGCACCAACGCCACTGTGGAGTGGGCAAATCTTCCCGACAACTATCGGGCGCGTCGCGCTCGATACCGCACACCATACGCTCGCGCTGATCGCCAGCATTTCCCCTACTCTCCGGTTGCTGGAGATTTCCGATAGCACGATCGCTTCTGCGCGTAGTGTTCCACTGCCATTCCCCGCAACGGCGCTTACAATCAGCGCTTCAGAAGCACTCGTCGCACTGCTCGACAGCCGCATCGCGCGATACCAAACGCCCCAGTGGACGCCAATTGGTGAATACACTCTTCCTTTCCTGCCACACGTTGCGCTCATGAGTGCACTACCCGACGGCAGGCGACTTGCCATCGGTTGCAGCGTTTCGCAGCCATCGGTCGTGCAAGGCTTGAGTGCACCGGTGTTCATCTTCGATCGCCCGACCGCACAGCTCATCCGCAGCTATCGGCAAGCAGCTTCACCACCCGTTGCTCTGACGGCAAGCGGCAACGGACGATACCTGGCCATCGGTTTCCGTGGACAGCCGCAATCGCCACTGTGGGACTTAGCAGTGGACATGATCACCGGCCAAGTCTCGACCCACCAGGGTGCGCTGGCGGACATTGCTTTTTCACCAGACCAACGCATGGTCGCATCGTCGTCGGCAACATCACCGCTGGAACTGGTTCTGCGGTCGTTCCTTTTCCCCGAAACTGTCATCAGCCAGCCGATTCGAATCGGCGCACTCGCACTGGCGACCGACACGCTCGACTTCCCACCGACCTATGCATACGCTGGACGTGATACGACATTC
>RFIK01000012.1 GCA_003695605.1 Chlorobiota bacterium | reverse complement strand
GTTCTCGGCACAGCAGACACAGTACCATTTCGCTCGAGGGCAATGAGTAAACGAAAACGAAAAACGACTGACAGTGCACCGGAAGCCGAGCAGTCCGTTCGATTTCCGCTCGGTGTCGTCTTCCACTTGAGCACACTTGCAGCATCCATCAGTATGCTGCTCCAGATCGCCGCCGGTGCAAGCGACCTGTACAGTATCCTGCTTCGCACGACGATTGTCTTCGTCGGTGTTGCCGTCGCTGGCAGCATCGTCATGGTCGCAATCGTCACTGCGATTGCCCACACCAAGCACGAGGAGCTCAACCAAGCACTCCAGCTTGCTCGTGAGGAACAGATGGCTGCCATGCTCTCGATGCCACCGGCGTCACGCTCGCACCAACCGACATCGCAAGAATCTGAACACACTGTTTCTCAATGACAAACAAACCGATGGCTACCAAACAACGACCTAATGCCGAACCAAACACAGAGCTTGCCTTTGCCGACTTGTGGAAGGAGCTCCGTTCCCGACGAACACCGAAAGCACGAAAAATCGAGATCAAACGGCAGCTGCTTCTCCACTACATGTGGATTGTTCGGTACACGCTCTACAACATGACGATACCATCCAATTCGCTGCTTGGCGAGGAAGATTTTCTGCACGTAGGCTTGCTTGGATTGAACGACGCTATCGAACGGTTCGAACCGGAGCGTGGCATCAAGTTCGAAACATTCGCTGCGCCCCGTGTGCGTGGCATCATTCTCGACGAAATGCGTAAACTCGACTGGCTCTCCCGCTCCGCTCGTCGGAAAGTGCAAGAGCTCACCGAGGCAAGCGACCGCCTCCGCAGTGAACTTGGGCGCGAAGCATCACCGGATGAACTACAAGCGATGCTCGGTATTACCCCCGAAGAGTATCAGTCGTACCTCGAAGCAATGGCGGCAGCGAATGCTTCCTTTTCACTTTCCAACCCTGAAACGAGCTACGACGACGACGGCAACGAGCACGATACCATCGAAGAAATTCCCGATTACGATGGCGAAAATCCCTTTACGCAGCTTGCCCACGATGAGCGCGTCGAGTTTGTCCGCCAGTACATCCAGAAGCTCCCCGAGCGCAAACGACTTGTCATCACGCTCTACTACTACGAGGAGATGACCTTCAAAGAAATTGGCGAGATGCTCGGCTTGACCGAAAGCCGCATATGCCAAATCCATACGCAAATCTGCAACGACCTCCGCAAAAAACTCGAAGCGTTCGAGGGAGACTACGGTCCTACCAACGAAAACACGAAGACTGAAAAGAACATCCCCTAAGCAACATCGGCGATGCACTTGCGGCAATGCAAGTGCTGTTGCGGCGATCATCGCCGCTCACCTTCCCTATTTCGCGATTGCGTAGCTGCGGCGCTCGCGGATGACCGTAACCTTGATTTGCCCGGGATACTCCATTTCGTGCTCGATACGTTTGGCAATCTCCGTAGCGAGTTGATCGGCGGTCAAGTCATCGATCTTTTCTGGTTCGACGACGACACGGATTTCACGTCCCGCCTGAATCGCAAAGGTTTTCTGCACGCCCTCGAAACTCATCGCGATTTCCTCGAGCTTTTCGAGCCGTTTGATGTACTGCTCCAGTGATTCCCGTCGCGCTCCCGGACGTGCACCACTAATCGAGTCCGCTGCTTGGACGAGCACAGCAATCGGCGTTTCCATCTCGATATCTTCGTGGTGTGCACCGATTGCATTGCAAACGACCGGATGCTCACGGTAACGCTTGGCCAGTTCCATCCCGAGCAGGGCGTGCGGTCCATCGGTATTGCGGTCGAGAACTTTGCCGATGTCGTGCAGCAACCCAGACCGTTTCGCATGCTGGACATCCAATCCAAGCTCAGCGGCCATGATCCCTGCAAGGAATGCAACTTCAACAGAGTGCGCGAGCAAATTCTGCCCGTAGCTGGAGCGGTACTTCATTTTCCCGACATGGCGAATAAGCTCAGGGTGCATGTTGTGAATGCCGAGTTCTATGACAGCGTGTTCCCCGGCACGGACAATTTCTTCGTCCACTTCCTTCCGAACTTTCTCTACGATTTCCTCAATCCGGGCGGGATGGATGCGCCCATCGGCTAACAACCGTTCGAGAGCGATACGCGCAACCTCCCGGCGGTACGGGTCGAAGGCGGAAATTGCGACAGCTTCCGGTGTATCGTCAATGATGAGATCAACACCGGTGGCGGACTCGAAGGCACGGATGTTCCGCCCCTCCTTGCCGATGATGCGACCTTTGAGCTCTTCATTGGCAAGAGAGACGACCGAGACCGTTGTCTCGACGCAGTGATCTGATGCTGTCCGCTGAATCGCCTCGATGACAAGTTTCTGTGCTTCGCGCTGAGCCTGCTGTTTGGCATCGTCGCGAATCTGCTTGATGAGCAGTGCTGCTTCGGCGCGCGCTTCGTTGACCATGTTTTCGATCAAGAAGCGTTTGGCATCTTCCTGTGTCATACCCGTGATGCGTTCCAACCGCTGATTTTGCTCAGCGACGAGTGCTTCGGCTTCCTTGAGTTTTTGTTCGATGATGTGCTGTTTTCGTTGGAGTTCCTGCTCGGCTTGCTGAACTTGCTTTTCCTTGCGTGTAATAAGCTCGAGCTTGCTTTCAATCGCCTCTTCTCGGCTGGCAAGGTGCTTTTCCTGATTTTGGAGTTTCGCACGCCGGGAGTTCAGCTCTTTTTCCATCTCCTGGCGTTTTTTGTGGATTTCTTCCTTGGCTTCCAGCAACCGCTCTTTCTTGAGCGTGCGCGCTTCTTTTTCTGCTTCCTCCAAAATCGCTTTCGCTTTTTCCTGCGCATCGGTAATCCGTGCCGCTGCTGCCCGTGTGCCAGCAAAGTAGGCGATTCCAAAACCGAGCACTAACCCGATAACACCGAGAATGAGTACGGTCATGTATTCCATCGTATCCAGTTCTGAGATTGTGAAACTGAATAAAAAACGCACGAGCCGTACTTCATGCATCGCTCGCCTCAGAGGGCGCGACGGGTATCGCCAGAACCCTTCGAGCACACAGTGGGTTGTAGCCCTCATGCCGCTGGCTCCTGCCGCCAGGAATCCTGGCCGTGCTCTACGGCACGGTGCAGTCTGCCATTGGGATGCGGAGCCTACGACCCTGCTTCAATCACATCGGTTCTGCGCTACGCGTGTGCAACGATGATGCAGTACGGCTCGCTCTTGCGTTTGAATTTTCCAAAGATCCGATGACCGTGTACCACTCGGAACGTCTCAACTCCAGACGCTCGTGCATTAGGCAGCCACAGCGACTGCCTCCGCGACCGAGTGTTCCAACTCTGAACGCATCGCACGGAGCTCACTGCAGAGATACTCGATCGTTTGGTGATGGTGCTGGCTGAGCCAATCGTGTCGTTCAGCAATGTTGAGCGCTGCTAAAATTGCCAGTGTGGGCGTGGACTGGTCGGTTGAATCCTGACGGAGCAATTCTAGCAGCCGCTCGATCTCTGCTGCTGCACGCAGCGTGCGTTCTTCGTTATCGCATCGTAAGCGAAATTGACGTCCACTGATCGTAACAGTCACCGTCGTCATAGGAGCGTCATCATCGTTGCACTGGTCAAATTTACGCATTTGACCGCCGAACAAAACGGAAAAAGGTACCCTTTGTTGTAGAACGCGCAAATGGTTCAAAAGTCAAGCCGCTGTTGGAGGAGTTCGCGCGCTTGACGGACAGCCTCGACCACCGCCGGATCAACCTGGAGAGTTTGGCGGACCTGCAGAATTTCCCGAATGCGTTCTACCAGCATTTCGAGCTGATCGATCGGGGGAAACGATTCCTGAGCAGGAGCAGAAGACGAAAGGATTTCAAGCACTGACGCAATACGCTCAAGCTGCTCGGACAGGTGCGATGTCTGCAGCGCTGATGGTTGCTGCTCGAACTGCCGCAGTCGTCGCTTGAGGAGGATATTCCGCTCAAGCTCGCTGCGAAGTTCATCTTCCAGTTGCCGGATACGTTCCCATTGGGCGCGTAGTTGTTCCTGGAGGTGCTCACGCTCCCGCTCAGCAGCCTCGATCTTGATCTGGAGTGGCGCGATCGTTTCTGCAATGCGCTGCTCGACCTCCTGCTGGCTCTTCTGTGCAGCATGGAGCTGCGTGCGAAGATGCGTTACTTCATCGGTCAGGACCTCCAGCTGGTGCCGTTGCTGCGCTGCTGCACGTTCTCCCAGCTCCACCTCCCGACGGAGGCGGGCGATTTCTTCTGGCGATACTTCCGCTAGTTGTGCACGAAGGTGTTCGGAAGCTGTGTGAAGTTCCACGAGCTCTCTGCTCCGTTCCTCAAGCAGAAGCCGAAGCTCCTCGCATTCGCGATCAGAGGCCAGACATTGCTGGCGGAGCTTCTCATTTTCCTCGAGGAGCTGGCGGAGCTGCTGTTCCAATTCCGCTTGGCGTTCAGCTCCATAGGCGTCGGATGCAGATGCGGTGAGCGCTTGTTCTGCTTGTGCATATCGAGCGGCGAGTTGCTCTAGTTCGGCTGTCTTGCTCTCAAGCTCCGCTTTGAGTTGGCCAATGATCTGCTCGGCCTCTGCTTTGTATTCGCGGAGTTGGTTGAGTTCCTCAGTGAGGACAGTGTGTAGCTCCAGTTGCTCAAGGGCGTGATCGTATTCGGCGCGGAGTTGCTCTACCGTGGTGCGGAGATATGCTACTTCTTCCTGCTCTGCAACCGAACGCAAGTGCTCATGCTCCAGCTCAGCGATACGGCTACGAAGCCGCTGAATCTCCGCTTCGAGCGCAGCAGTACCTTCGAGCGCGTGCTGCGCAGCGCGGTAATCTTCAGTCAGTTGAGCGTAGAGCTTCTGGAGCGATTCCATCTCGGCTCGGCTGGTTTGAGCCTGACGAAGCTCATGCTCTCGCTGCAGAAGGAGCCGCTCGCGCTCGGTGATTTCACGCTGGAGTTGCTCGATTGCTTCCTGCGACTGCGAAAGCTCCTTCTGAAGAACTTCCATCTGCTGCGCCTGTTCCTGGAGCGAGCGGACCTGCATCTCCAGTTGCGCGATGTGGGTATGGTGCTCGTTGAGCTGCGCCTCGAGCGTGCGATTGGCTTGGCGAGCAGCACGGAGTTGCTCACCAAGCGTCTTGAGCGTTGCCGTGACATTATACACCTGCTTCCAGAACAGCTCGAGTTCTGTTCGAAGCGCATCGGGAATATGTTCCATCATGCCGTCCATACGTTACGACGTCCGAAGTTGTGCACCGTGCCGACTGGCAACTGCATCGAGCACACGCTCAATAGCGCGTTCGACTTCCGCATCGGTCAGTGTCCGCGCGCCAGATGCAAACGTTAGATGGAGCGCGATGCTCTTTCTACCTTCGCCAAGGGATGGATGCTCGAACACATCGAATGGTTCGACCGACCGAAGGAGTTCGCCCCCGGACTGCTGTATTGTTTCAACCACAGCCTGTGCAGGGAGGGAGCGGTCCACGATGAGCGCCAGATCTCGTTCCACCGCTGGATATGGTGAAGGCGCTTGATAGTGAGGGAGGGTGCCTGCAATGTGGTAAAACGGTTCCAGCGCGAGTTCCGCAAGGAACGCCGCCTCCGGAATATCCCATCGGCGTGCCAATCGAGGCGCAATCTGACCGGCAAAGCCAATGGCGCGGCCATCGCAAAGGATCTCCATCACCGGCGCGACGAGCCATTCGGCTGTTGCTTCCGGCGATTCTGCAGGTTGCCACTGGAGATTCAACCGGAATCGCTTCCCCAACGCCTCTATTGCGCCCTTGAGGTCATAGAAATCCACCCACCGGTGCGACTCTAACCAGTGGCGTCGTCCATGACGTCCTGCAACGGCGAGTACAAGATGTTCATGCTCTGTCGCATGGTGCTCACCCCCAGTGGACGATGCGAAAAAGACCTTGCCGATTTCAAAAAGACGCATCGAATCGGCGCCGTACCGAGCATTCCGGGAGAGAATTTCAACCATCGAAGGAAGAAGCCACTGGCGGAGAACGCTGCGCTCACGGCCGAGCGGATTGGTAAGTTCGAGCGCACGTTCGGCATCGAGAAGCGTCTGTGGGTCTTGCAGCGTAAAGCTGAGTGCTTCGTAGAAGCCAACGTCCGCAAGCCAGCGTCGAATCTCAGCACGCCGCGTTGGAAGCTGGAGATGCTCAGGAATTCGGCGCGCTGCGTAAGGGACCGATGCTTCCGACGAAGCAGGAATTGCCTCGTAGCCTTGTGCGATGGCAATTTCCTCGATCAAGTCAATCTCTTGGCTGATATCAGCACGGTACGACGGCACACGCACCGTGATCTGCTCTGGGCGTTCTTCGGTGAGAGCAAATCCCGAACGGATAAGCGCTGACTTGACTTCGGAACTACGTAGCCCAACGCCGAGGATACGTTTTGCACGTTCGATGCGCACCGAAAGCTCTTTGGGTGTCCGCGGGTGCGGATAGACATCCAGCGCAGTGGAAACAGACGCTCCCGTTAGTTCTGCAATGAGCGCAGCGGCTCGATCGAGTGCGTACGGAATCATCTCAATGTCGGCGCCTCGCTCGAAGCGATACGAAGCATCAGTTTGAAGTCCCAGCGTTTTTGCAGTTCTCCGTATCGAAGCGGGAGCAAAGTACGCAGACTCAAGCAGCACCTGCGTTGTTGCCTCTGTGATCGCAGAATCTACACCCCCCATCACACCGGCAACAGCAAGCGGACGCTCAACGTCTGCAATGCAGAGCATCGTTGGATCGAGAGCTCGCTCGATACCGTCGAGCGTGGTCAGCGATTCTCCCTGGCGAGCCAGACGGACGATTATCTGCCCACTCTGGATCGTTTGAAAATCAAAAGCATGCAACGGCTGGCCACATTCGAGCATGACGTAGTTCGTTACGTCTACAACAACGTTCCGCGGTCGAATTCCTGCTCGCTCCAGCCGTCGCTGCATCCATAGTGGCGACGGCGCAATGGTTACGTTCTGGAGTACTCGCGCTGCATAGCGCTGGCAGAGATCGGGATAGGGCAGTTCAATCGTGCACGGTGCCGTGAATGCATCTGCGATGCGAACATGTGGCAGTTGCGCCTTGTGGCCGACCGCCGCGGCAAGAATTCGTGCGATTCCAAAATGGGAGAGAGCATCAGCGCGGTTCGGCGTAATGCTAATCTCCAAGACCACGTCCGGGGGGAAGAGCTCGGACAGCGGTAAGCCAGGTGCGATGTCTCCATCGAAGGCTACGATACCTGCGTGATCGTCGCCGATCCCCAGCTCACGCTCCGAACAAATCATGCCTTCGGATTCGACACCCCGGATCGTGCGGTGTTCGATCGTTAGTCCTTCTGGGAGCTCTGCTCCTGGAAGTGCAACTGCGACACGCTGCCCTTGCTGCACGTTCGGCGCACCGCACACAATTTGTCGCGTCGTACGCCCATCAAAAACCCGACACACACGGAGCCGATCGGCATTCGGATGTCGTTCGACATCGAGAATCACACCGATAACGATCTTGGCGGCTGCAATCCCAACGTAGTTGACCGATTCAACCTCGATTCCCAAACGGGTCAACGTATGCGCAAGTTCTTCGACGCTACCGTTCCAATCAACGTAGTCGCGTAACCAGGAAACTTGAAGTCGCATTCGACGTGTGTACGGAAAGTGCTGGCGCAAAATTAGTCGTTTGTGATGACAATGCCTTGCAGAATCGAACCGTGATTCGTATTTTTGCGTTGCCTTACGACCGCGGGGTAGAGCAATTGGTAGCTCGTCGGGCTCATAACCCGAAGGTTGCAGGTTCAAGTCCTGCCCCCGCTACTGCAGGAAGCGGCGACAGAAGCTCTGTCGCCGCTGTGTATTTAAAGGCACCGAGTTCGCCCTCCATCAACTCGGATGCATTCCCCGGTAATGTATCCTGCCATGTCTGAGCAGAGGAAGAGTGCCAGCGCTGCGATTTCCACGGGTTCAGCAAAACGTTGGAGCGGAATTTCCCGAAGCATCTCCTCCTCGACAGCACGTTTCTCAATTCCCCGCGCTGCAGCTCTGGCGGCGATGATCTGTTCGAGCCGCTCCGTCCGCGTTGCACCGGGAAGAATGCTGTTGACGGTGATCCCGTAAGGAGCAAGTTCCATCGAAAGCGTCTTTGCCCACGCTGCGGTTGCTGCACGGATTGTATTCGAAACTCCCAGCCCTTCGATCGGTTGACGCACGGAGGTCGAAATCACGTTGAGGATTCTTCCCCATCGCGTGGCTCTCATGCGAGGTAGTGCGTACTGAACAATTTGATGCGATGCGACAATAAGCCGATCAAGCGCGCAGTGGAACTCATCTCGCTCCGCTTCGGTGAGTGACCCCGGAGGAGGACCACCTGCATTGTTGATGATGATATCTGGAACGATTGCTTCCTCGCGCAGTTTCTCGATAAGCGTGAGGACCGAGTCAGGGTCGTCATAGTTTGCGACGATCGCGTCGTGCTCGTGCGCAGTACCATTTGTCAGCTCCTCCAGTCGAACGCGGAGCCGTTCTTCCGTGCGTGCGACCATGACAACGCGTGCCCCTGCTTGTGCGAAGGTCTTCGCGATTGCCCACCCGATGCCACTTGTTGCACCACCGACCAGCGCTGTGCGCCCTGATAGGTCAAGCTTCATAGTTTCACACTGAAGTTCGTGGTTGATACTTCCACCGGTTGTGTTGCCAGACCCACTGTTCTGGTGCACGAAGAATTGCACGCTCGAGAAGCCGGTTGTAGTGAGCAACCACGTCCTCTACAGGCACCGATTCATCGTGCGCATCAGGAACAGGTTCGAAGAACACCTCGTAGCGACCGTCTTCTGTCCGCAGGCAGTATGCAAACAGGAGTGCAGCCCCGCTGCGCCGTGCAAGCAATACTGGTGCTTTATGCGTCGCCGCTGGGCTGCCGAAGAGCGGCACGAACGGATCACTCCGAGGATCGGCAGCTTGATCGCCGATGAGAGCGACAATTCCTCCGTGCTCAAGATGCTCAAGCATCGCACGTGCGGAGCGGAACATCGGGACGAGGGTGTTCCCAGTTAGCCGGCGTACACGCTCGAGCCACGTGTTGACTGCACGATTGCGCTGCTCCTTGACGACGACAAGGAGTGGACGCTCAAACTCTAACGCAGCAACAAGAGCAGACCACTCCCAATTGGCAAGATGCGCGCTCCAGAGAATCGCTCCCTTCTCTCTCCGTAGTGCATCACGGAGCACTTCGGGATTGATAAAACGGAAATAGGAACGAAGTTGGTCGCTCGTCAGAAAAGGTGTTGCGAGCAGCTCTTCGAAGACCAGAACAAGATTGGCGAATGTCGCACGGCTTCTCCGCGCGATTTCCACTGGCGTCGCGTTCGGAAATGCTCGCCGCAGGTTTTGAACGGTCAAACGTTTCCGACCAAGGGCGATAGCGTGCAGAATCCATCCCATCACCTGCGCAAGCGCTCTCCTCCCCCGATTGCCAAGACGCCAGCAGATCCAGCCAACGATGTACAATGCGCGCATCCCTTTACCGTATCGGGCGATTAGGATCGAGGTAGTTCGGCATCGCAAACTGACGGTACCAATTCTCGTTCCGGATTTCGTAGAGCGCTGTGGAATGCACCAGGACGAAGTTTTCTGTCCCGTCAATATCTACGAACACGAAGATGACTCCACCTTGAATGTTGTCGTACCGCCAAATTTCATGAGGTCGGGCACCGTCCATGTTGAAGTACGCGCGGTCAATTTGTGTTGGGAAGCCGTACTTGAGCAGGACACGTCCGCGGTCACTGTTCCAGCCTTGAGGGAAGCGTTGCGTTCGGTAGAACTGTGCTGCATACTCGCGTGCTTTGCGGAACTCTTCGTAGCGTTCGTTCGCAGGAGTTGATGGATCAGGATCGTGCTGGAGCCAGAAACGGAAGAGGAAACGGCGCTTTGCGGGTACTGCGGTCAACTGGTCATATGCATCCAGCTCAGAAGGTCGCGCAATCAAGCGTGCAGAAGCGATTTCCACCGCAAGTTGCGCTTCGCCCATCGTTGCAAATGCGCTTTGGAGAAAAAGTTCGTCCTCGCTGAGAGTTCGCGGCTGTTCAGGAGGAAGCTCAGGATTGATCAAATAGAACTGCTGTCGTCCAACCACAAGTTCTGGCGAGCGAGCTTGTTCAATACCGAGTGCCAAATAGTAAGCGCCGCTCGGCACGCCATCGAGCGGGATCGAAATGACCTCAGCCTGATCACGACCAAGGACGGGACGGCGATACCGCAAATCGAAGAGTTCGTTCATCGCTGCATCGAGAATGCGATAGTGAAGTGCGAGTGTATCGCACGCGCATCGGTCGAGATTGTACAGCTCCGTGTAGGCGTAGAGCGTCGGCGCGGTTCCCTCGTACGTTGCGGTTGGGAGAGGAACAACGTACAGTCCACTTTTTGCAAAGCCAGCATTAATCTGCTGCGCATCGGAAGTATCGCGTCGCGCAATCCACTGGGCAAGTTCAATACTGCTTGCAGTTACACCGTCGGCGCTCCACTGCCGAGCGATGATGGGTATAGTGCGCTCCAACACCACACTCTTTGGACGGTATGCATCGCGTATGCGCGCACGAAGTGTGTATTGCCCCGGCGGGACAATGAAGGTACGCTTCCCTACCAGCAGGGATGGATGAAATTGCTCGACTTGCTTGACGCTCTCAAGCTGCACAACGAGTGTATCAGAAAAAATGCTGCTTTCGAGCTGAAGCTGAAGCTCAAGGAGAGCACGCAGAACACCCGATTCGGTATCAGCGCGGTAAACAAGCTGTGTATCGGGTATGCTGTAGGAAATCTCAAGTCTGGTACGCTCAGGACTTGCACGAAACTGTGATACGACCACCGATAGTGGAAACGGCTGCGTTCCCGCTTCCACTGCAAGAGCGCCCCAAGCAACGAACACCACAAGACCTGCAAGCTGAGCGCTGGCACGCATGCGCCACGTGCCTCCATTGTGAGGGCCAAAAATTGTCACGCTGTGCTGCTAATCAAGCCGCAGCGTAATCGAAAAGCGATTGATGATGCCCAGCGTCGCTGTGGGCTGAATCGAATAATCGAGCAAACCTTCGAAGCCACTTCCGATGTAGCGTAGCCCGATGCCACCACTGAGGCCGAACGAGCTTTGGTTGAAACGGTAGCCAGCACGAAGCGAAATCAAATCTTTCCACGTGTACTCCGTACCGATGGCAAATTGCTCTGGAACATCCGAAAGCGTTTCGAACTCAACCGCTGCGAGCCAGCGGTGCTCGCGGGTTTGGTTGACTGCCAAGTTCGGGTCAGACTCGTAAAGCCCGAGCAGCTCTGAGGTCAGATCCGCAGCCAGACCAGCCTTGAGCGAAATAGGTGCGTTGTAGGGGTTGACCAGGTAGGACGCGTCAATTTGCTGGTATTGCAACTCTCGGTACAGATCAGTGCGGAAGTTCAAATCACCCCCTGCGAACTGGAGCTGCGGACCGAGATTACTGATGGAAAAACCCAAGCGCACTCCACGGAATCGGTACATTGTACCCACATCGGCAAGGATACCGCTGGCGCTCATCCCGCCAATCCCGTTCTGGACGTACTTGAGCGTGACCCCGAACGAAAATTGATCGGTCAACTGCGCAGCGAACGTCCCACCGATCGCAACATCGGTGATGCTGTAGGTTGTGTTGAGGCGGTTTTCGTCTTGCACAGTCGTAAAGGGAATTGGGCCACTGGTAAACGAGGTCACCGAGAGCCCTACGCGGTATTTGTCCGCAAGTGGAACAATGCCTGCGATGTAGTTGTGCGAATACCCACCGAACCACTGGGTATAGGT
>RFIK01000112.1 GCA_003695605.1 Chlorobiota bacterium | reverse complement strand
TCTGTCCAAGCGTGGCATTGCTCGAAGACGTGATGGTAAGCCGAACAGTGCTGGCAGGAGCAAGCAGGTTGCGAATCTCAAGTTGGAGCGTGTGCGGATCGGTCGAGTTGATCGCAGTGGCACGATCAACGGTGACTCCAACAAGTTGCACGCCTGGAAATCGCATTCCACTGGTGAAGATGCGGTTGGCTGCCAGCGCGCGGTAGGCGTTGATCCGTCCGTAGTAGAGCGGTCGGTTGCTCTGGCTAACACCATTGAGCGGATCGCACGAGTAGCGGAGCTGAGCAGCAACTTGATCGAGCGACCAATCCGGATGCAGGCTGCGAAGCAGTGCTGCAACACCGCTGGCAAGTGGCGTTGCAAACGAGGTGCCATCCACGGTGGTGTAGGCGTTGTTGACTGTGGTCGTGCGGATGCCGGCTCCAGGTGCATAGGCGGCAACGACTGCGCCGTAGTTGGAAAAACTTGCCGGTGCATCGCCTGCAGTACTGGCGCCGACGGTGAACACGCCATGATACGACGCAGGGTAGTACGGCTGCCGGTCGAGGTTGACGCCGTCGTTCCCCGAGGCCACGACGATGAAAGATCCGAGTGCGCGTGCTTGGTCAATGATTTGCTGTTCCAGCGGCGAGCCGCCCGGTCCACCCCACGAACAGTTGATGATTGTTGCGCCAAGCCGCGCTGCGTAGAGGATCGCATCGTAGCCACGGAGGACCGAGCCAGCTAGTGAAGCATCGTCAGAGCCACACTTGATGGGAATGTAACGGCATTGGAACCCGGGCGATGCAATACCCCGCCCGTTGTTCGTCACTGCTGCCGCTGCACCGGCGGTATTGGTGCCATGCTGCATTTCCACTGGGATGGTTGTAGCACGGATCTTGGGGTCGTTGTCCTCCCGGACGGTGCCGTTCATGTACTCGGCCCGCGTGACATTTCCGACGAAGTCCCATCCGCGCCAATCGTCAATTTTCCCATTGCCGTCGTCATCAATGCCGTTTGTGCGTTTATCGCGGCCCTGGGCGTCGGTGCCTGTTTCGCCAGGGTTCGTCCAGAGATTGCCAGCCAGATCTTCGTGCTCGTAGTCAGTCCCAGAGTCAATGATGGCAATGGTGACCGATGTCGAGCCGGTTGTGACGTCCCACGCAGCGGGGAGTTGCATGCGACTGAGCGCGTACTGCTGCCCAAGTTGAGGGTCATTCGGTTGGAGGAACACGCGCCGGATGTAGAGCGGCGTTGCGTACGCAACATCGGGGCTTTCCATCAGTGCGGCTGCAACATCGAAGGGGTCGAAACCCAGATCGAACCATGCAATTACCACCCGCTCCAGACCCACGCTGCGCGCTTGGACCATCGGCACATCCGTCGGAGGAAGGTACGGTTTTGCTTGTCGGACACCAAAGTGCGAAAGGATGCTCAGCACGCTCACAGGCAGACTGCTGAGCGTTGCTGGTGCGGTACGGCTGCGGAGGGCAATGGCGATTTTCCCTGGCTCGTACCACTCGGGCGAAAACCGCTCGATGCGAATCGTCACTGCTGGGCGTTCGAATGCAGCAGTGGCGATAGCATCAAGCGTAACAGAAATCGAGCCGCGAATGCGCCACTCCCACTGGTTCGGAGTTGCAATCGCCAGAGCGGCGAACGCACTGGATGCGAGAATTACAAGCCGGAGGTTCATTGCAGGGAGCATCGCAAGGCAATGATGAACATCAAGCAAAACTACGAGCCATGCGTCAGCAGCGTATATTTGCAACGCTCCGTTAGAGGTGCTGCGTACCATTACCGGTGGTGCGCGGCTGAGAACACACTCTCAGTACCTGATCCGGGTAATGCCGGCGAAGGGAAACGGAGACCGCAGTACATGCTGCATGTTCTATCCCACCTCGAGGCGGAGCATCGCGATTTGTTCCACTATTCGTTCGTGATGCTCTATGTCCCGCGTAATGATCGTTGGCGCAGCGACGAGTGCTCTTTTGCTCCCAGCCTACTCGCAGCAGCTTCCCTCTGATTCGCTCCTCCGCTCGTACCAAGCTCCTGCGGTAACGGTGACGACAACGCGTGCGATCGAAGGTCGCTCACCTGTTACATGGAGCGAACTGACGCGTGCGGAAATTGTGCAGCAACATACCACGTTCGATCTGCCGACTCTATTGGCTGAGCTGCCCTCGACGATGTTCTACAGCGAAAGTGGGAATGCTATCGGGTATTCGTACCTAAACGTGCGCGGCTTCGACCAGCGGCGTGTTGCCGTCCTTGTCAACGGCATCCCTCAGAACGACCCCGAAGACCACAACGTGTACTGGATTGACATGCCCGATTTGGCATCGAGTCTCGAAGGCATTCAGGTACAACGTGGCGCAGGGCTGGCCAACTATGGTTCGCCGGCAATTGGAGGCTCGATCAATTTGTTGACGGTCAATCCGGCGCGCGAGCGTTTCATTCGGTCGAGTGTGCTGGTCGGGATGCAGGAATACCGTGCTGGCGAACGAAGCCCAATCCCACCGGATGCCACTGCACCTGCCAACGATGTCGAGCGCTACAGCCTGGAATTTTCCAGTGGCCTTATCGGTGATCATTACGGTGTCTATGCGCGGCTTTCGCGGATTCGATCGCGCGGCTACCGCGACTTGACCTGGAGCGACTTGCCGAGCTACTTTGTCAGCGTTGTCCGCTATGGCGAGAATGCATCGCACCAGATCAACATTTTCGGAGCGCCTTTGTCCGATGGTTTGAGCTATACTGGGCTGCCGAAAAGTTACATCAGCGACCCAGAACTCCGGCGACGCAACTACAGTGATTGGTCGTTCGCGCGCTCGGGCGATTCGCTTTCCTACGCCGTCCTACGTCGCCAGCAGGAAATGGAAAACTTCTCGCAACCGCACTACGAGCTGCTCAGCGACGTTCGGCTTAGCGAGAATTGGACGCTCAAAAGCTCCCTGTTCTACTACACAGGCGATGGATTTTTCGATTTCGACGGTTCGTGGGCAGATGCAGCCACGCTACGGCTTGTGCGACCGTT
>RFIK01000111.1 GCA_003695605.1 Chlorobiota bacterium | reverse complement strand
TTGATGAGCAGACAGTCTCACACGGTCGCTGCATTGTTAAGGACATGCGGAGCGGCGAACAATCGGAAGTCGCACTTGACCACGATGCGCTCTGCGCACATATTCGTGTGTTGCTTGCCCCTGCGTAGACTCGACGATAACGCATGGTGAGGATCTCGGAGGAATGATCGCAATGGAACGTGCAACCCACTATCGCTTGACGCTTCGCTTCCTTGAGTACACGCCAAGTCGAAGCGAGCGATACCATTTCCGCGTGTATCTGGAAACAGTTGAGCAATTCTCTGCCTTACCGTACGCGCTTGTGGTTGAGCACAAAGCCTCAGAGAACATCCATACATTCCACATCCGCGGCATTACCCTTCGCGACACGCTCGGCACACACGTCGGTAATGCGGCCTATGTCGAGGATATTTCGATCAAACGTGATGGGGAAGCACGCATCGTCGTCATGCGTGCCAGTCAAATACAGGCAGTACCACTTGTGCTCGAGCACGGGAGGGTACGCCTCGCTGAGGAAGGTATAGGTGGGTTTGTTGAAGTTCGCCTCGTGGACGAGTGAAGCGCGCCGCAAGACCTCGAGCGATCACCCCAACTCGGCGGTGGGTACTCACGCTCGGTTTTGGCATTGTCGCCACTGCAATTATCGCAGGAAGTCTGATCTACACACAGCAGCTTGTCCGTGCACTGGTGCTCCGTGAGCAACGGCTTGTGCGCTTCTACGCCGATATTCTCCAAAGCTTCGCATCGGCGAATTCGACCTCCATCGAAAGCCTCTTCTTGCTCGACCGTGTCACGCCGACGATTGATTTCCCCTGCATCATCACCGACTCACTGGGAACACCGCTGGAACCCTACGAACAGTTTACTCTCAACATCGCACTCGACAACCTCGGTAGCCACAACGAGCAACGAACGGAACTCCAGCGAATGGTTGCTCAGATGGCCGCTGAGTATCCACCAATTGAGGTCCGTGATCCAAGTGACAAAGTTGTCAACTACATCTACTTTACCAACTCATGGGTTGTCAAGCGACTGCGTGTGCTGCCCTACGTCGAGTTCGCACTCGTAGCACTCTTCATCGCTGCTGGGTACGGCGCACTGATGATGCAACGCCGCCGCGATGAATCGCTCATTTGGGTCGGCATGGCTAAGGAGACTGCCCATCAACTTGGCACGCCAATATCGAGCCTGCTCGGTTGGCTGGAGGTGCTCCGTGAGCACATCACCAGTAGCGCGCAAAACACTCAGCAGTTAGAGACAACGCTCGATGAATTGCGGCGCGACGTCGAACGTCTCCGCGGCATTGCAGAACGCTTCAGCGCAATTGGTTCTGCTCCGCGGCTCTCCCGTGCGGACATCTCGTCGATCATCGAAAATGCACTGGCATACATGCGCCCACGGCTCCCTCGACACGGACGCACGCTCACGATCGAGTGGGAACAGCCACAGCAGTGCTGCTTTGTGATGGCCAATGAGGAGCTGATCGCTTGGGTCTTTGAAAACCTCATCAAGAACGCAGCCGAAGCAATCGAGCAGCAACACGGCAGGATCACTATTAGCGCATCTGAAATTGCGCGGGGGAAAAGGCACTTCGCCCGCGTTACGGTCGCCGATACTGGCAAAGGCATGACACCATCGGTGCGCCGCTCCGCATTTTCTGCAGGCTTTACAACGAAGGAACGAGGGTGGGGCTTGGGGCTTGCACTCGCTAAACGTATTGTCGAGCAGTACCATCGCGGACGGATCTACATCGTGCACACCGAGCCGGGACGTGGTACAACGGTTGCTGTCGAACTTCCGTGCGCGGATGCCTCCCGTGCCACAGAAGTTGCGCGGCAAACGGCATAGTATTTTGCAACGATCCAAGTCATCAACAGTCTGCAACACTACCGATGCAGCGATTGCTCCTGATTGCCGGACCCTGTGTTGTTGAGAGCCGTTCGATTACCTTCACAGTTGCAGAGCATCTTGCCAGACTCGCTGAGCGATTCGATATCGAGCTGATCTTCAAAGCATCGTACCGCAAAGCCAACCGCACGAGCATCCGCTCGTTCGTCGGAATTGAGAAACGTCAAGCACTCACAATCCTTGCGGAAGTTCGGGAGCAGTTCAAGCTTCCCGTTCTGACCGACATTCACGAAAGTTGGGAAGCAGCCGAAGTCGCAGCGTACGTTGATGCACTACAGATTCCGGCATTTCTCTGCCGCCAAACGGATTTACTGCTCGCCGCTGGGCAGACAGGCAAGCTCGTCAACATCAAGAAAGGGCAATTTGCAGCGCCGGAGGATATGGCAAAGGCCGTCGAGAAAGTCCGTTCAACAGGTAACGATCGCGTTCTCGTCACAGAACGAGGCACGACGTTCGGCTACCACGATCTCGTGGTGGATATGCGTTCGCTGCTACGCATGCGTTCAAGTGGTGCACGCGTGATCTACGACGCAACACACTCGCTCCAACAGCCAAGCCTTGGCGAGACTTCCGGTGGTCTCCGGTCGCTCGTTCCACACTTGGCGCGTGCAGCCGTTGCAGTCGGTGTTGATGGCGTCTTCTTTGAGACTCACCCCGATCCAGCCAACGCACCGAGCGATGCAGCAACACAACTTCCGCTTTCCTATGCCGAACGCTTCATCGAGCAAGTGCTCGAAATTGACGCGCTGATTCGATCGCGGCGATGGAATGAAGACAACGTTGATGACCAGACCACGCAGCGATGAACCGATTGGCGCTCATGCAGTGGATACTGGTGGCATCGCTCTTGCTCAGTGGCAGTGGCTGCACTGACCAGGTGCAGCCGGGACGTGATCCGCTCCCCTACGAAGCGCTCCCGAGCAACACACTCTACGGCACCGAGATAACCTTCCTCGATTCGCTCTCGCTCAAGGCTCGCGTCCGCGCAGGGAGGGTGCAGTGGTACCCATCCCAGCAGCAAACGTTGCTCGATAGCGGAGTGTACGTCGAGTTTTTCTCGCCCCGTGGCTCCCGTGCTGCGCGTCTTTGGTGTGATAGTGCACGCGTGGAAAATGCATCGAGCGATATGTGGGCATTTGGCAGTGTTCGCGTTGAGTCTGATAGTACCGGTGCTCGGCTGACGACAACGTGGCTCCAGTGGGATAACCGCAACCGCAAGCTTCGCACGAATGCGTTTGTTCGCATTGAGCGTCCCGGCGAACTCGTCGAAGGTGGTCAAGGCTTTGAATCCGATGAGTACCTCAAGCACTACACGATCTTCCACGTTCGGGGCACCGTCACCCCATAGCAGACGGTGCACAAATGCTTGCGTTGCGACTGCTCCATTCGAAAGCGTTTCGATAGACACTGCATGGTTTGACAATCTTCAGGAATGGCCATCGCATGACTACACCGATCGTTGTTGGCAATTGGAAAATGAACACAACCGCCGAGCAGGCACGGCAACTTGCAGAGCAAATCTGCTCACAGCTCACCGAACGTGCGCTCGACACACGCACGACGGTTGTGCTCTGTCCACCGTTTGTGAATCTTCCAGCAGTCGGTGAGGTGATCGGGAATCGCCCGCTTGCACTCGGTGCGCAGAACTGTTGGAGCGAACCCTACGGAGCATTCACAGGAGAAATCAGCGCAGCGATGCTTCGAGCAGTTGGATGTCGCTACGTCATCATCGGTCATAGTGAGCGCCGCACAATATTCCGTGAAGACGATCAACTCATTGTCCGTAAACTCGAACGTGCATGGGAAGAAGAGCTTATTCCGATCCTCTGCATCGGCGAGACGCTCACAGAACGGCAACTGCACCAGACGTGGGATGTTCTGTCGCGGCAGCTTGCGCTTGTCAGCGCGCATAGCAGCCGCACGCGCGCCTGGATTTGTGCATACGAGCCTGTCTGGGCAATCGGGACAGGAATTGCTGCATCGGCGGAAGAAATCGAGCAGGCACATGCGTACCTTCGGTCGTTCCTTGATGCGCACGGCTGTCACCATGTCCCGTTGCTTTATGGTGGCAGCGTCACTGAAGAAAATGCTGCCAGCATTGCCGCCATCGCGCATGTTGATGGTGTCTTAGTCGGTGGCGCATCGTTGGTAGCAGAGCGCTTTCTCCGGATCATCGAGGCACAAGCGAATGCATAGCGGTGGCAGAGTTAACATCTTCACGCTCGCCAACATCATCACAGCGCTCCGTATGCTCGTTGCGCCGGTGTTCTTTTTCCTGCTCATCCAAGCAGACCAGTGGGCGTACAGTTGGGCGTTTCTGCTTTTCGTTGCAGCTGCACTGACAGATTTCGCTGATGGCATCATGGCTCGCCGATTCGGAGAGATTTCTTCGCTTGGGATGTTTCTCGATCCACTTGCGGATAAAATTCTGGTGCTCTCGGCGCTCTTAGGTTTTGTGTGGTTGGGTTTGCTTCCCCTGTGGATGGTAATCATCGTTGCAATTCGTGATGCCTATGCAACGGTGCTTCGAGTGTGGTCGCTCTCTGAAGGGAGAGCGCTCGCTCCATCGCGCATAGCAAAATGGAAGACCTTCGCGCAAATGGGGTTTGTCAGTAGTGTGCTTGCGCTACTGGTAGCAGCATCGTCGGACACCAGTGCAGTGTCGCAGCTTGCCAGAACCGTCATCGAGTCTGGTGCACTCACGTGGGCAATGGGCGGAGTTGTGCTGCTGACACTTGGAAGTTTGCTCGGATACCTTTTCCGACGTCAGTAGTCTGCGATTGCCCATCTGTAGAATGCTTGTGCAGTTGCGTGGGCTTGGAGAGTTTCGATTTCGCGTTCTTGAGCTTCAGCCAAGAGTCGCTCTCGCAGATTGAGCCGAAGCAAGTCGGACTCACCTCGCGCA
>RFIK01000110.1 GCA_003695605.1 Chlorobiota bacterium | reverse complement strand
CCAGAGTGGCGCACAGCTCGAGCCACACAAAGTCCACGTCCTTCGATTCTGGGCAAAAACGACAGCTCCTGCTGGAAAGACCATCCAGGTGAGCATTCTCCGCCACGGTTACCCTTGGGAGAGTCTCGGTCTGTCACAACAAGTTCGCCTCACACCATCATGGCAACGTTATGAACTGAGCTTCATTGCAACGGATTCTATCCCTGCTTACATTGCATTTGGCGTCGGCGGTTCTGATGGTGATGTCTTCCTCGATAGCATTCATTTAGCACCACAGCAGACCGAGGGTCTCCTCCCTGATGAATCGCTCGAGCGGGCAACAGTGCTTTTGCTGCATCCCGATAGTACCATCACACCCGAACGTCTGCGCGATGCGACACTCTTTCTGACCGATCTGGAAAAGAGCTACTATGTGAGCATGTACCGTTTCATCCGCGATTCGCTCGGGTTGCCGATCCTCGTCGGCGGAGGAACAGACTTTGCCTCCGCAAACGACCTCGTTGCAATCGAGATGCTTGATTTCACCACTGCCAGTGTTGGGAACGGGGGAATATATAGCGGCTCAAGTGGAGAGTGGCATGCGGCCACTGATGCGTCACTCGACGCAGCCTGGGGGAGCACAGTGTACCTGGCAAGCCTTGCTGCACGGAAGCAAAAGCCATTTTTCATCGCAAGTTACACCATCCCGTATCCCTGCCCATTCATCAACGAAATTGCCACGTATGCGGGCAGCTACTGCCTCTTCCAAGATTGGGATGGCATGGCTGTGTTCAACACGTTTGCGAGTGTGCAGTTTCCATGGGATCGTATCCAGCAGAATCACTTCTGGTCTGCCGAAGCAGTGTACGCCCTGCACGCACTCATCCCTGCACTCTCCAGTGCATTCCGCACAGGAGCAATCGGGCCAAGCACCGAGCGATTGTACATCAACATCAGTCGTGAACTGTTAGAATACCCCTACTTGCAGCGGAGTGCATATTTTCTGTCATCACCGACCGATTCACGCATTCCGTTCCTTCGAATGGTCCGCATTGATTCGCTTGATGCACAAACACCATCGTTCATGCCCCACCTTGTCATACCCGACTTCAACCGTGATGGTGGGCTGGATATGAGTGCTGTCGTCGCTGAAGGCGAGCAGCTCCGCTGGAACCAACCAGCAGGCCAGCTGAGCATCAACTCACCTCGGTTGATTGGATTCCAGGGACGCATGGGCAGTTATTACCAGACATACCGTAACAGCATCACTGTCGAACATCTTGGTCCTGCTTCCATGGCGAGCATGCTGTGGACATCACTCGACTCGCTCCCCATCGTTGCATCGCAGCGCTCCCTCATTGCACTGACCACACGAACGCAAAACGAAGGTGCTATTTGGAGTGGTAATAACTCCTTATGGCAAGGGTGGGGCAGCGGCACAACCCAAGTGGAAGCAACTGCAATTGCAATTAGCATTCCCAGTGACTATGACTCACTCGCGGTCATACCACTGGGCGACGACGGAGTACCGGTAGCTACCTACACTGTTCCCATCCAGCGTATTCGTGGGGGTTTCCGCTTTATCCTCGACCAACGCCAGATACCAACAGCCTGGTTTGCTCTCACGCAGTATCGCCTCCTTCACACGCCTGAACAAACAGATGCGCACGAGCTTACAATCTACCCTAATCCTCTGACATCGGGGAGTGGCTTTGCCATCCTACCAGAACGGTGGAATGGCGGCACACTTGAACTTTGGGATGGCTCGGGCAGATGTATTTCTCGACAACGCGTAGAAGAAAGTCGGCGCGTAGTACCACTATCATTTGCCGATATTGGCAGTGGGATGTATCTCCTTGTTGGAAAGAGCGAATCTCAGTGTTGGGCGCAGAAAGTTCTCGTGCTACGGTAGCTCTGAAAGTACGTGCTGCCTCCCTACGATGTTCGGGAGGCAGCACGCGCGATGTAGTGCAGACGTGGATATGTGTCTTGAAAGGATCGGCTCTCACGCACAGTTTTTACTTTGCTGTGCCTCTTAGAACGCAAAACGCACATCAACCTGCGGCTGGATTGCGCTCACTCGCCAGCTCTCGTTGCGTGTGAGGTTTGTGATGCCGAAGTTGTAATTGAGTGAAGGGACGATTGTCATCCGACGCAGGAAAATTTCGTACTGGATTCCAGCCTTGAACCCAATGCGCAGGGCGTTCGACTCAGGAATGTCGCCGTCGTAAATCACTGCTGTACGATTGAAGTTGCGGTATTGGTAGCGCTGATCTGGCACAAACTGTGCATTCGCTGGTTCGAGCAGATTGAATAGCTGCGTCACCGTTTTCTGCGTAGCATAGCTGATGACTGGCCCTGCCTGAATCCCAAAGCCTGTCGTGCCAAGGCCGAAGCGATACATCGCCTCGAAATCAATCGTTGTATAAACGACATCGGCTGCAAATTCGGTGCTCGTCATGATGGTGGTCGGTTGCCCTTGTTGGTCAATAATGCGTGTGGGGAGTTGGTCATTGAACTGGCGGAACGACGAGGGGAGCCTGTCGTAGAGAAGTCGGAAGATAAGCGATGAACGGGAGTCTTTCGGATCGCCGAGAATGATTTCCGTGTTTATCCCCACGAAGAAACCATTGGCAGAGCCATCCTCCAGCGTCGGACAAAGCGGTGCATCGCTGGGATTGGCGTAGTACTGGAACCCGCCCGTCTGCATCACGCGATTGAAGCCAACGACAGGCCCGACAAAAATCCGCGATGGTGCTTTCGCTGGCTCGAGAGGGTTCGCCAAGTCTTGAGCATAGCTCGACACCACTCCCAATGCCACCGCAGCCACCACGAAACTGCGCGTTGTGTTCATGGTACCAACTCCAATTAGTGTTTCACAAAACAGCACATGACTCGTTGCCTGCCACTGGCCGTCTCAACGACGAATGTGTACCAGCCGCTCGGCAGGGCTTCGGCGTCAAAAATAACAACTCGACTGCCAACTCCTACCGGTGCCTGCTCACCAATGCGATAGGCACGCCCAATTACATCATAGGCCCACAGCGTAATGCTACTTGTTTCATACACATCGCACTCAAGCTGCACACGATCTGTAATTGGATTAGGACCCAACCTGCGAATTGTGATTCCCCCAAACCGCACCGCCCGGAGCGGATGACCACAGACGACGTTGCTCGAAATCGTTGCGCACGCTGTGTCACTGCTGTAGCATTCTCCTCCCGACACCATCGCGCAGACTTGTCCAAACGGATTCAACGCATAGAGCAAATGCAGCGGCACTGCGAGCTCCCACGTACAGGTACCGGGCTCAGATGCAGCGATGAAACCAATGTCCCAGCTCAGTACGAGCACACGATAGCCTAACGATGCTACAGTTGCCGGGAGACTGCCTTGGCGCTGATTGCAGACAACATTGACTGGAATCTCGATGCCGCCGGCGTATTCGGCAATCGTCTCGGGTAAGTGAAGCTCAACACGCACAGGGATCGATCGTCGCAGACTCGGTGTAAAGCGCCCGCGAATCTGTAGCACGACGACACTATCTATGTCGCCCCTGAGATCGCTAAGCTCGATGTCTGCGCTTCCAACTTGTGGACGTATCCGAAGCACCCGCTGTCGTACGATTGAATCATTTGCAACAATGCGTATCGTCAGCTCCCGTTGCACTTGTGGTGGTGGAAGGACAATACGGCTGCGAATCACCTCGCCCGGCTGGATCACTGCTGGTAGTCGCGAGAGAATGTTGATGACATTGCCTCCTTGCCCAGTCTCGCGCATCTCCGCTGCAGTCATGCGGAGCGGTGCATTCCCTGTATTTGCCACAATGAGAGTAACATCAAGTTCGCTACATCGCAACGGCACTGGATCGTAGGTGACATCGAAACGGAATTCTGCCGTATCGGCGATTCCGGTAGTATCCGTTGGCCCGCCTCCGCTTGTATCAGGTGCAAGTGCTACTGCTTGGATCGTTGCACTTGCGGTCGCTCGCAGATAGTTCGGCTGCGCATCGTGCCGCGCAACGACGCGCACATTGTGCACTCCGACACGGAGCGGTTCGAACCAGACCGGCAGCACAAGCCGCTCGCCTGGCACAAGGCGCAGCGGGAACGTCGGCGTTGCACCGAACCCAAACGCAGCGCGATCGTTGCCATCGAGCCAGAGCGAATCCACCGTCAGCGTCTCTGTCCCTTCGGACCGCACTACAGTGATGGCAAATTGTCGGCGCTCACCGAGCCTGGTCGGGCCAATGGTCGTATCCGACATCGCAATCGCTGGCATTGTGCCGCTCCCCCGTAGTGCAAGCGAGAGCATTGTGCCTCCGTCGGTTTCAAAATCCAGTACCGAAGAGTAATCGGCAACTGCAGCAGGTGAAAAGCGGAGGGGTATCTCAACTACACCGTTGCGCGGAATAACTAGCCGATCTGCTACCGCCAGAGAATGGAGAAACGCCGCACGATCGCCGCGCTGACCGCGGAAAAACACAACTGCATCGGCCGTTCCGCGATTGACAATGCGGGCAAGGGTATCGAAGCGAACGCCAACGCGCCGGGATCCACAATCGAGTGGCACTGTTGCTACTGCTGCCCGCACTCCATGCCCACGCAGCGTAGATTCCACCGAGAGTGATTTGTCGTTGCCTAACCTGACCTTCACTTCGACAGTGCCAGTGTCGCGGGGAACAAAGCAGACACGTACAGCTAAGGTATCTCCCGGCAAAATCTGCTGCGGCAGTCGTGGAGAGACAACGACGAACCCTGCCCCTTCCGGCGCTACTTGCACCTGTACAACAGTCACCATATCCGTTCCCGTATTCCAGATTCTCAACCAACGGCACACACTATCGCCGACAAGAACATCGCCGAAGTCAAGGTCCTCAGTCGTCAGTCCCGCACGTGTGACCCGCCCTTCAAGAGCTTGGCGATAGATACGTCCACAGCCGAGATCCCAGATGAGCGTATCGCGATAGATTCCCGGCTGCGGAGGAGTAAAGCACACTGTCACCTTCGTTTCTCGGCGAGGCGGGCACTGGATCGGCCATGTGGTTGGACGCACCTGAAACATACCACTTGAGTTTGCCAGATATAGCCGGCTCACCTGGAGCGTGTCACTGAAGCTATAGTTCCGGATCCCAGCATCCGCGCAGTACTCTTGCTGCGTATCTTGGATGAGAATTCGGAGCGGCCGCGGCACAACGTCAACCTGCGGTGCCACGTAGCGGTAGCGATAGCGCACGCCGTTCCCCGCGTTATCTCGCGCAATGAGTGCAACTGACGCATCGCTGTAGGGATCAACCAGCTCGGCACGAAATGAACGCGAACCATCTTCCAGCGCAAGGACGCGGAAATTGTAGTTCTGGGTGCTGTCTGGATCTACCACGACGTACGCAAGACCCGAGCCTCCCCCATCGCGCGCAGTACCGATGAGCCAACCACAACTATCACGCACACTCAGTGTGGGAAGAACTGTATCGCGCCCGCTAAAGTTTGTCACTCCAACGATGTGCGCATAGGAATCGGTGTAACCCATCCCGTAGAGGACGCCCGTAAAAAATCCGCTATCAGCCTCGAGCACGTGAACACCAGGCGAAATGGGTATTTGCGCCCAAAACATTCCGCTGCTGCGGAATTTCTGCGTGGCAAGCTCTGGTGCAATACTTGCGACGACAGACTTGCCATCGAGCTTGAGCGCCAGACGAGCTTTCTCGTCGCAGATCACGTTGAGCCAATGCCGATCGAATTGTCGCGAAAACGTCGCATCGGTGAGATTGGCTGGGGCTTGGAATACACTCCGCGATACGTATCGGCCGATTGGCGTAGCGATGACCATTGCCGGGTCGAACATGATCGAGTTCGCAACAGTCCCCGTCGTCATCAGCTGCACCAACGCAAACGGCTTATCAGCGTACCACCACGTTGGGGAATTCACCCCTGCAAGGGTGAGCGTGTCGCCCGGACGCGCAAGCGTGCGGACCAAATCCTCTCGCTCGGTGTAGATCGAAATGCGCGTATCAGGATAGATTGCAACAGCACGGAGGTAGTCGCCGACGGGCAATCTCCCACCAGTGGCAAAAGGGACAGTCAGGTAACTCGATCCGAGCAGCGCGTTCGGCAGTAGCATCTCGACCAGGTGATCTTTACTGTCGAGTGTTGGTGGCAGCCCCACTGGCACCGACGCACGAACATGCCCCGAAAGTACACCAATTGGTTTCGATGCCCTGATCATCGTCCCGCTCAAATCACCTGTTCCTTGCTGAGACAGATACGACTTTACCAGAAAACATTCGCCGCGTCGGAGTGTTATCGTATGCCATTGGCGTGCTGCATGACCCCCTTCTGTGGGTACAGGAGGCTGAAACTCGACGACTGTGCCATCATCGCTGGCAATGATCATGAATTCCGACTGCCGAATATCAGCTGGATCTACTGGCGTTCCGAGGCCGTCGCCATACGTGTCGTTGGGGAGCGACACCACAACGTACTCGGTCCCCCACAGTTCAACAGGAAGCACCGTGTAGCTATCGCTCGTGGTGAATTGGCTGCTCATCGCAAAGACTGAAATCGGTAGCTCCGATTCGATCTCGACGGCGCGGCGGAGGGGACGTTCCGATTGGCGTACTTCGAGCGTATCCGGCAGTAGAAGCGGAAGTGTTTCATAGGCACGAAGGGTGAATTTCTTCTCGCTGCCGTCTGGATAGCGAAGCGTCACACGATTCGGGTATGCAGTTGCCACAAGCAGACGTAATCGCAGCCCTGAGGGTTGGATGGTAACTTCATTTTCCATGTACCCCACCCAAAAGTGTGTCCCT
>RFIK01000109.1 GCA_003695605.1 Chlorobiota bacterium | reverse complement strand
TTTACCCCGAGCGTTTGTCCGGGTTGTGCGCGTGGCTGTAACATCAACATTGGTGTGCGCGATAACCAGATTCTGCGCCTGGAGCCTCGCCCGAACCCACACGTCAATCACTACTGGATGTGCGATGCCGGGCGATTGGAGCAGTACCGGTGGGTGAACACTGGGCGCATCAGTGGTGCGACTGTCCGTCGCAATGGGGCGCTCGAGCCTGCCTCGTTCGAGGAGGCGTTCCGCGCAGTCGCGGACGCGCTGAGCACCGCACGAGGCGATGCGATGATGGTTCTTTCAGGTTCGGTGACAAACGAAGATGGCTTCGTTGCCCGTGAGTGTGCCGCAGCCTTCGGCATCGAGCACGTTGCATTTGTGGAGCGATACGATCCTTCCTTCGGCGATGATTTCCTCCGCTCGAGCGATCGAAATGCAAATGCTACTGGCTTGCGAGCGCTCGGCATTCCGAGCACGACGTGGGAGGAGCTGCTCCAGCATATACGCGAGCGCATGCCTGCGGTGATCTACTTTATCGGCGCCGATCCATTTGCTCAACGAGACAGTAGCGGCTGGGATGAGCACCTCCGGAGCGCGGATGCAATCATTGCCCAGCTTAGCAATCACTCGCAGCTTGAGGAGATTGCCGATGTCGTGCTCCCAGCGGCAACGTATGCCGAAATCGAAGGAACCTTCACGAACTGTGATGGATGGGTCCAGTATCTCCAACCGGCGGTTGAAACCGCAGAAACACTCCGACGGATCAATGGCATGGCGCAAAGCCGTCTGGATGAATTCGGTGCTCCTAACGATCGGTGGACCCATGGCGAACGCCGCCAGTGCCGGCCTCACTGGCAGCTCCTTACGGGCGTTGCTCGAGCCGCCGGCCACCCGATAGCATACCGCAGTGCAGCTGAGGTGTTCGCCGCTATTGAAGAACGCGTGGAAGCTTTCAGTGCGATGAATTACGAAGCGCTCCGCCAGTACCGTGGTATCCGGCTCGGTCGGGGTAACGATCCAGAGCCTGTTGGTGTCGTCTATCGCTCACACTCCATGAAACCTCAGTCCGACTAATACAGCGTTCGCACACATGAGTCCCTTGGTTTTGACACTCATCAAAGGAGCGATCGCGCTCAACGTTGCACTCGTTGTGGCTGCGGCGCTAGTGTACCTTGAACGGCGAATTTCAGCGTGGATGCAGTACCGCATCGGGCCGAATCGCGTTGGGCCGTTTGGACTGCTCCAACCATTGGCGGACGTCCTCAAACTCTACACGAAAGAAGACATTGTCCCCTATAACGCCAGTACGCCGTTCCACCGGCTTGCGCCGATTATCTCGATTGCTGTGGCGCTCTCGGTCCTGTGTGTAATCGCCCCCGCCAGCTACCTGTTGCTCGACGATGGCACAAAGCTCTTCATCGCCGTTGCTCCGAATGTAAACGTTGGGTTGCTGTTCTACTTGGCGCTCTCCTCGATTGGGGTGTACGGCATTGTTCTCGCTGGATGGTCGTCGAACAACAAGTACTCGCTTCTGGGAGGGCTCCGTTCATCGGCGCAAATGATCTCCTACGAACTTGCCATGGGCCTCGCTGCTGTTGCGGCGGTCATGGTGAGCGGTTCACTCGACATGAACCAGATCATCGCGTCACAGTCAGGCGGACGGTGGAATATCTGGTTTCAGCCACTGGGATTTTTGATTTTCCTTGTTGCTTCCTTTGCGGAGACAAATCGTGCGCCGTTCGACCTTCCTGAAGCAGAGCCAGAACTTGTCGGCGGCTACCACACAGAGTATTCGGGGATGAAGTTCGGACTGTTCTACCTTGCTGAGTACGCCAACATGTTCACCGCATCGGCAGTGATGACGACGCTCTACCTTGGCGGCTACGACATGCCATTTCTTCCCACGCTGCTCGGATTGCAGGAAGGAACGCTCCCGCGAGTGCTTTTCGAGCTTGCGGTGTTTGTCGGGAAAGTCAGCGTGCCGCTGTTTCTGTTCATCTGGGTGCGGTGGACACTGCCGCGCTTTCGCTACGATCAGCTGATGAATCTCGGCTGGCGAGTTCTCTTGCCGCTCGGTCTGGCGAACATTGTCATCACGGGCGCGATCGTCTTCTTCGTTCGCTGAAATCGCATCACTACTTGAGGTGTCCATGCAATGAACGTTACAACGAACACCCGCGCACAGCGAATGACGTTCTGGGAGAAGCTCTACCTGCCGGAGATCGCCAAGGGTCTGGCGCTGACGTTCAAGACAATGTTCAAGCCGAAGTTGACACGTCAGTACCCTGAAGAACGCTGGGAACCGCTCGGCAGTTATCGTGGCAGGCCAGTGCTCGTGCTCGAAGAAGACGGCGAGCGCTGTGTGGCATGCGGGCTCTGCTCACGGGTATGCCCTGCACTGGCAATTGAAGTGCAAGCAGGAGAAACGGAGCGGGACAAGGAGCGTTACCCAGTCAAGTTTGAAATCAACATGCTGCGGTGCATCTACTGTGGCCTGTGCGAGGAAGTCTGCCCAGAGGAAGCGATCGTTATGAGCAAGGATTACGACATCGTCTTCCACTCGCAAGAGGAGGCAATCTTCGGCAAGGACAAGCTTCTGGTGCCTATTGCGCGACTTCAAGAGCGATTGGAGTATCTGCGGCAGTACAAGTAGCGCCGATGGGAGTCAGCCGTCGTGCTCTTCGAACCGTGATTGCGGGTGTGCTTGCAGCAGTGGCCGCCGTGTTAGGAGCCTCGTTCGTCTGGCGTATGTTCGTGCGTCCGCCGGTTGAGCCCATCGTTGATGTTCAGCGTGAGCGCGCAATTCAGCTCCGTGTACTCAACGGTGCTGGGGTACCGGGCATCGCCCAGACAGTGCAGCAATACTTACGGCGGCGCGGATTCGATGTCGTCGAAATAGCCAATGCGCCAAGCCAGGTTCCCCGGAGCGTTCTCTACGATCATCTCGGCGATAGCCTCGCCATCGAGCAGGTGCGATATGCACTCGATATGCGGCAGGAGGCAGTCGTCCGCCAACTCGATTCAGACCTTGCATTGCACTGCAGCGTAGTACTCGGCCATGATTGGGCAACACTTCGACCATTTCGGTAGTGACGCAATGGTGCAGACATCGCCAGGTTCAACAGTGAACGATAAGATGACGGACCGCACGTTGTCGCCCAAGCCAGTTATCCGCTCCTCGCGCGATCTGGCGCGGTTCTGTGCACGGAGTGCTGCCGAGAAAAAATGCACAGACATCATTGCCATTGAAATCAGCGCGATTGATGGTGCCCCTGCCGATTGGTTTGTCATCGCAACCTGTGCTTCAGAACAGCAGATCCGTGCGGTTGCAGAGTACATCGAGCAGCAGACAGCCAGCGCCTCCGTTCCGGCACCACGTACAGAAGGGTGGGAAGCGCTCCAGTGGGTGATTCTCGACTATTTCGATGTTGTAGTACACCTCATGCGGGTCGAAGCACGTTCGTTCTACAAGCTCGAATCACTCTGGGGCGATGGCCTCTTTTTCATGCTCAGCGCAGATGGACGGTTGATTCGCCAGCGACACTCTCACTAATGCGAGAAGAAGGTTATGTTTTTCGAGTATATCCGACGCGTGCTCGGCGATGCACTCATACGGCTTGGCTATTCTGCTGAGCCGCACGTGGAGCTTCCTCGCCATGAAAGCCATGGTGATGCTGCCACGCCGGTCGCAATGCAGCTTGCCAAGCAGCTCGGTAAGCCACCACGCGCGATTGCCGAAGAGCTTATCGCTGCGATGGAGTACGACCCAGCGATGATTGCTGCTATTGAGATTGCAGGTCCAGGCTTCATCAACTTTCGTCTTGCACCTGGTTACTACGCGGACGTTGCACAGCGGATTTATGCAGTGGGGGAACGGTACGGCTTTTCTGAGCGCTATGCTGGTAAGCGTGCCAACGTCGAATACGTCAGCGCGAATCCCACCGGTCCGCTCCATCCAGGGCACGGTCGTAACGTTGCGCTCGGCGATAGCATCGCGCGCTTGCTCGAGGCGGTGGGCTACCGCGTCACGCGCGAGTACTACTTCAACAACGCTGGGCGGCAAATGCAGAACCTGGCGCGTTCGATCTACGCACGCTACCGCCAGATCATCGGCGATGACTACCCCTTCGATGAGGAAAATGGCTATCGTGGGCAGTACATCGTCGAAATTGCTCGCGAGCTTGTGGAGGAATTCGGCGATCAGCTGCGCCAAGAGTCAGAGGAAAATCTGGCTATCTGCCGCGCAAAGGGTGAAGCCTGGTGCTTTGCCTCCATCCGTCGAACGCTGGAGCGACTTGGCGTCCACCACGATGTGTACTTCAACGAGTATTCGCTCTACACCGACGGGCACATCGCGCGCACCGTCGATCAGCTCCGTCAACGTGGCCTCGTGTACGAAAAAGAGGGTGCGACGTGGATTGCCACTACCAAGCTTGGTTTGGAGCAGGATCGAGTCATCATCAAGTCCACTGGTGAGCCGACGTATCGCTTGCCGGACGTCGCGTACCACTGCATCAAACTCAGTCGCGGCGATGACCTTGTCGTGGATGTGTTCGGTGCTGATCACATCGCGACGATTCAGGAGGTGCTTGCAGCTGTCCGGGCGTTAGGATACGACACAACACGTGTGAAGGTTGTGCTCCACCAAATGGTGACCTTTCTCAAAGATGGTGTGCCGTATAAACTCTCCAAGCGGAGCGGGGAGCAGTACACACTCGATGACCTCATTGATGAGCTTGGCGCCGATGTCGTGCGCTACTTTTTTGCGATGCGTGCCGCCGAAACGCAGCTTGTCTTCGACATGGATCTCGCCCGCGAGCAGAGCGAGACGAATCCCGTTTTCTATCTCCAGTACGCGCATGCGCGTATTTGTTCCGTCTTTGCCAATGCCAAGCAGCTCGGAATCGAAGGACGTGGGAATGCCAATCTTGCTCTGCTCGTACATCCTACTGAATGTGCGCTTATCAAGGTGCTTGCGCAGTTCCCCGATGTTGTGCTCCGTGCAGCAGAGAGTCTTGCGCCATACATCGTTGCCGACTACCTCCACACCGCTGCCGAAGCATTCCACACGTTCTACCACGAATGCCGCATCTTAGGGGCACCGAGTACTGAGCTTGTTCACACGCGACTTGCCCTTGCAGATATGGCGCGCGTTGTTCTCCGCAACGGGTTACACTTGCTGGGTGTTCGTGCACCAGAGCGAATGTAGCTCCCGTTACTTGCGCCACTTGATGCTGCACCCAATGCTTGGTCGTTGTTCGGCGGGAACTGGTTTTCCTACTAGTAGAGCATCGAGTGCACGTTTCAAATCTTCGCCGGTCGGAGGGATCGAGTTGCTGGGTCGGGAGCTGTCGAATTGCCCGCGGTAAACTAACTGGCGGCTACCATCGAACACAAAAAGGTCAGGGGTGCACGCTGCACTATAGCTACGCGCGACATCCTGGGTTTCGTCGAAAAGGTATGGGAACGGAAAGTCCAGTTCCTCTGCAAGCTGTACCATGTTCTCAGGGCTATCGTCCGGGTAGGCAATCGGATCATTCGAATTGATGCCGATGAATGTAACGCCGCGCGGGATGTACTCACGGGCAACGTTGAGGAGAGCAGGGAGAATGTGCTGAACGTAGGGACAGTGGTTGCACATGAAAACGATCACCGTTGCAACGGGCGAAGCGAGTTCGTCGAGCGAGCGCCAACACTTCGCGCGGGGATCGTGGAGCCGAAACGGTGGGGCTACCGTGCCGAGTGGAATCATCGCAGATTCAACAGCAGCCATCGTGCCTTCAGTGGAAGGTTCGACATAGGCAGAATTTTCGTCAAAGGCGGACGAATGTCAATGGGGGTGGTTAGCTCGCAATGCACGTACTTTGCGGCTTTGTAACCGCGGTTGTGGTCAGGGAGGGAATCGAACCCCCGACACACGGATTTTCAGTCCGTTGCTCTACCAACTGAGCTACCTGACCTGCGTTGATTGTAACGCACGGGGCGCGAAAATACGACGGACTCACGTTATTCCTGACGTCGGATAATCCCTGCTTTGCGCAGGAACCACTGGTGCTCCTCCGATGCTCGTGTGTACCGGCCCAGCGATGCAATACGAACGCCGTCGGGGAGTTGTTCTGGACGAGCTGAGTCGCTGAAGAGCACCCACGAGTCCTCGCGTGTTGTCGTTGATCGAAATGCTTGTTGGAGCTGCGCGATGATCGTTACGACCGACGTTGTGTGGGGATCGTATTCGATACGCAGTGCCTCACCGTAGTGGGTGTTGTCGCCGCTGCCGGCAAAGCCACACTCGACGCTCAAGACACCCTCGATACGTGAGGCATACTCCTGGCAGAGGTGGAAGTCAGGTACGCCAAGCGTGAACGCTTGCTTATCAGCAGGATGAAAAACGATCGAGCTTGTATTGACGCAATGGCGAGTGTTGGTCGGAGTAAAGCCCTCGCCTTCGAAGACGTGCCCTAAATGCCCGCCGCACTGTGCGCAGAGAATTTCGGTTCGAACCATCCCGTGCGAAAAATCCGGCTTGCGAATGACGGCGCCTGGAATTTCCTGATCGAATGCGGGCCAGCCACACCCAGAGTGAAATTTCGCGCTGCTCCGATAGAGTGGAGCGCCACATGCTCGACAGTGGTACGTTCCCTCGGCGAAGTGATTCGTGTAGCCACCTGGTCCTGGTGGATCGGTTGCCTTCTCCACAATGACGTGGTATTCCCATGGGGTCAGGTGAACGGTGTACTCAGGCTTCATGGCTGATGACTCCGATGGTGGTCGATCGAACAATGCAGTTGCCGTTACACTTGTGCTCGCAGCAATCAGAAGAGCATTCGCTGTACGCATTGGGACATACTCCGCTGGAAAAATGCTGGCACTGCTGACGAGTAACGCCGCAGAGCATTTTGCGCCTGTCTGCTATGCTACAATGGCTGCTTGCAGTTCTCCGTCGTATCAATCACGCACCGAAGTTCTCAGCAACGATGGACGCCAAACGCTGGTTGTGGTTTGTATTGACCTCAGCGATTGTTCTGTTTGCGCTCGATGTAATCGTTCTGCTTGCATGGCAGCGCTTTGTCCGTCGGCGTGGGTGGAACCGCTGGCTGGCGCGTGTGCCATGGATTATTGCGCTGATATTCCTTGTCGTGTCGCCGTATGTGTCGTACCAGCGGACAAGTATCAACCGTTTGGAGGAGGGAATGTTCCTGCTCTTTGCTGCTTCGACGTTGTGGTACTTGCCGAAAATTCCGATTGCAATTGGTGTCATTGTCGCGAGCGCAGTCAAGATGATTCGACGGGTGATCCACACGATTGGTCGGTGGTTTGCCGAGCGGAGATTGGAGCAGAGTTCAGCTCTCGATCCACAGCGCCGCCATGCACTCGAGACGATTGCATGGAGCAGTGCCGCTGTGCCATTCGGCATTGTTGGGAAAGGGTTCTTCGACACCGACGACCTAACAATCTACGAGGAGGAAATCCACCTCCGTAGCCTTCCACGAGCGTTCGATGGCATCCGCATTGTCCAGCTGAGCGACATCCATGCAGGCTCCTGGCGGAGCCCGGTACCATTTCGCCGTGCGCGCGCGGTTGTTGCGCAGCTCAAGCCCGACGTGCTTGTCATTACGGGCGATTTTGTCAACTTCGATCCGAAAGAGCTCGAACTAATTCGCGCTGATCTTGTGCGGCTACGGGCCGATATGGGCGTGTTTGCATCGCTTGGTAACCATGACCACTACTGCTCACCGGCGAATCATTCGCTGCTGCGCTCGATGATTTCAAACTCTGGGATTACGCTGCTTGTCAATTCCAACGTCCCACTGCGGGTCGGTGGCGAGACGATATACCTTGTCGGTACTGATAACACCGGACTTGGGCAAAACTTTGCAGATCTTCCTGCTGCGTTGGTCGGGGTTGAACCTGGCGCGACAACAATTCTTCTGGCGCATGATCCGACGTTCTGGGATAAGCACGTTCGCGGTCGTTCCCCGATTGATTTGATGCTCAGCGGTCATACGCACGGTGGGCAAGTCGGCATCCACTTCCTCGGTGTCGAGCTGAGCGTGGCGCAGGTAGTCTATAAGCAATGGGCAGGACTCTACCGCGATGGCGAGCAGTACCTCTACGTCAACCGTGGCTTGGGCACAGTAGGACCGCCTATTCGCATCGGAATACCACCGGAGGTTACAGTGCTGACACTGCGCTCACCAAAACCGCAGTACGGCTAACGCGCAAGCCACGACGCAGCCACCGCACAGAGCATCGCGCATCCAATTGGGAGTGCATCTTCGTCGGGGGAGAACTGAGGGGAGTGCAAGCCCGGCATTGTTGATAGGTGCGTCGGACGGCAGCCGAGCATCCAAAATGCGGCGGGGAATCGTTCTGCGTAGAAGGCAAAATCTTCAGCCCACATCTTCGGCTCGAAGGT
>RFIK01000108.1 GCA_003695605.1 Chlorobiota bacterium | reverse complement strand
GCATCGGCTGAAGCACCGCTTTTGTCATTGCGAACACACTCCGGAGATTGGTCGTTACGACATCATCCCACTCCTGCTCGCTCATCCGGAGCAGGAGCGCATCGCGCGTGATACCTGCGTTGTTGACGAGCGCGTCAACTCTACCGCTTCTGGCAACCACCGTCTCGACAAGCTGCGTGCACATCGAACTATCGCGCACGTCGAGCCGGTGAAACTGAACGTGCCTGCCCTGGCCTTGCAGTTCAGCCTGGATTTTTTCAGCACGCTCGCCTGAAGCATTGTAGGTCGCATGCACATGTGCACCTTCGCCCGCAAGGTAGCGGACAATCGCTTCACCAATGCCACGGGAACCACCTGTGACGATAACAACTTTCCCTGCCAGACTCATCAATCTGCTACAAGATGGTGACGATTACGAAGATCCTCCTCGGTATCAATCCCGGCGATATCAACATCGCCGCTGAGTGTGCGTTTGACCAAGCCTTGGAGGACATTTCTCGGACCAATTTCCACAAAGCGTCGAATACCATCGGCATACATTGCTTGGAGAATCGCTGTCCAGCGGACTGGAGCAGTCAGCTGTTCGATGAGAAGCCGACGGATCGTATCAATCTCGCGTTGGGCGGTACCTGTCACGTTCATGTACACGGGGACACGCGGCGGTTGCATCGGGGTTCGCAAAATTGCCTCCTCCAAGCGTGTACGTGCAGGTGCCATGAGCGGTGAATGAAATGCACCACTGACTGGCAGTTCGGTGACCATCCGAGCGCCGGCCTCTTTGAAGCGTGGAAGGAGGGCACGGACTGCATCGCGATCACCGCTGATGACCACCTGCCCGGGTGCGTTGTAGTTAGCAGCGACAACAGTCCCTGTGGCAGAAGCGCAGATGTCCTCGACTGTTCGGTCGTCCAATCCAATCACTGCAGCCATGGCGCCTGGATGCTCAGTACCTGCAATGAACATCAACTCCCCTCGCAAAGCAACCAGATGGAGTGCTGACTCGAAGTCGAAAACACCAGCAGCGTAGAGTGCGGTGTACTCCCCGAGCGAATGCCCCGCGACGGCATCCGGGGATGGAGTGCCCAACGCTGCAAGGATTGCTGCTTCATGCACGAAGAGCGCTGGCTGGGTATAACGCGTCTGGCGGAGCAATTCTTCTGGCCCCTCGAAACACAGTGTTGATAGTTTATAGCCAAGAGAGTCATCTGCGCGATCGAAGATTGCACGTGCTGCCTGATTCGACTGGTAGAGCGAATGCCCCATGCCAACGTACTGGGAACCTTGTCCACTAAATAGGAGTGCTGTTTGTGGTTGTCTTGATTGTGCCATAACAGTTTCAGCGTTGATTGACTACTCGGATGTTCCGTGCATGGACCATCGGAGCCAAAGACTGCCCCAAGTATAGCCGGCACCGAAGCTTGCGAGGATGAGGTTATCGCCTCGGCGGAGCTTGCCGTCACGGTAGAGTTCCGATAGACAAATCGGAATCGTTGCTGCAGTTGTGTTGCCGTACCTGTCAATGTTGATAGCAACTTTCTCTTCGGGCAAGCCCATTCGCCGTCGTGTTGCGTCGATGATACGGAGGTTTGCTTGGTGCGGGACCAGCCATGCGACGTCCTCAGGTTGCAATCCATTGCGCTCCATGATTGCCGCGGAGACATCGGCCATACCAACGACCGCTGCTTTGAAGACGGTTTGCCCATCTTGGTGGACGTAGTGCTCCTTGTTCGCAACTGTCTCGAGCGATGGTGGCCGGAGACTTCCCCCAGCAGGCATGTAGAGGTAGCGTCCACCTTCCCCGTCCATCCGAATGATGGCATCGAGCACACCAACGGAGTCATCATCGGTCGGTTCGAGCAACACGACACCTGCGCCGTCACCGAAGAGAACACACGTGGCGCGATCTTCGAAGTTGATAATCGAGCTCATCTTGTCTGCTCCGCAGAGAAGGACCTTTCGCGCACCACCAGCTTCGACCAGCTTCGCTGCAACCCATAACCCATACACAAAGCCCGAGCATGCAGCGTTCAAGTCGAAGCCCCATGCATTCAAGGCTCCAAGCTTACGCTGGACATTTGCTGCTGTCGAGGGGAAAAATTGATCCGGTGTGACTGTGCAAACAATGATGCAATCAATGTCTTCTGGGGAAAGTCCCCGTTGCTCGAGTGCTGCCTGTGCGGCAGGTACGATCATGTCCGAGGTAGCACCCTGCCGAAGGAAACGCCGTTCGATGATACCAGTTCGCTCGCGAATCCATTCGTCGCTTGTATCGAGGAATGAGGCGAACCAATTGTTATCGAAAATGTCCGGAGGCACGTAGTGCGCCACCGCTGTGATATGTGCTTTCATGCCGAATTCTGTGATGGTGCGGGCTGCAATAACGCGCGTTCGATCTGCTCACCCAGCCGCAGCCGGTGCATTTCCCACGCACGGCGAATCATGTTCGCAATCGCAAGTGGTGTTGACTTGCCGTGCCCAATGATGACAGTCCCCCGCACGCCAAGTAATGGCACACCGCCGTACTTCTGGTAATCGAAGTCGGACAAGGCGCGCCGCAGCACAGGTGCAAGCAAACCAACAGCAAGACGAGTCACAGCATTTCGCCGACTGAAGCGTTCGAGCACCGCTTTGAGCATCGGGAGAATACTTTCGGCGAACTTGAGTACAACGTTTCCAGTGAAGCCATCGCAGACGACGACATCTGCAGCACCCCGGAAAATATCACGCCCTTCGACGTTGCCAATGAAATTGAGCGTACTGGCTTGGAGCAGTGCGTAGGCGGTACGGACTGTTTCCGTCCCTTTGGTTTCTTCTTCACCGATGTTGAGTAACCCCACGCGCGGTTTCTCGATGCCACCGATCCGTTCTGCGTAGAGACTCCCCATCACAGCGAATTGGTAGAGAAACTGCGGTTTGACTTCGGCATTAGCACCAACATCGAGGAGGAGGCATGGTTTGTCGCTGATCGTTGGAAAAAATGCACCGATGGTCGGACGGCTCACACCTGCGATGCGCCCAAGGAGCAGTGTTGCTGCCGAGAGGACCGCTCCGGTGTTTCCTGCCGAGACAAATGCATCAACCACGTTGGTGCGGAGCATTTCCAATCCGCGGACAAGCGAAGAATCCGGCTTGGTGCGAATCACTGCGGCAGGATCATCGTCCATTGTAACGACATCTCGAGCCACCTCAATGCTGAGAGAGTCTGGGACTGGACGATAGCGTACAAGCTCACGCTCAATGCACGCAGGATCACCAACGAGCACAATCGAATGCCCTATGCCCTCGGCACGAAGCGATTGGGATGCACGGACTGCACCTGCCACCTCATGAGCTGGTGCGTGATCGCCTCCCATCGCATCAACTGCAATCCGAAATCGTGTTTCCACCGCTTGGTGTAAACCCCATGCGTGTGGTTAGCGTACCTGGAGAATTTTTCTGCCGTTGTAGTATCCGCACTCGACGCAGACTGCGTGTGCCAATTTGGGAGAGCCACAATTTGGACACACCGAGGCCGTGTGCGGCACCGCTTTGTAGTGGGTGCGGCGCTTATCCCGACGAGATTTCGAGTGGCGACGTTTTGGGTTCGGCATGGGAATAGTCCGAGTGTGAAACAGTTACGTTCGATTTTCTCCATTGAGCTGCTCCGGCGATGACCAGGGATTATTGGTTCGCGAAGCATCGGAAGCAGCTACGTGCACACAATCGCCGAGTACGGTACGAGCGTACTCGGCAAAGGTCATGTGGCGAAACTGTGGTGCGACTCGTTTGATCGGTAACCGCACCGAGAGCTCTTCGGCAATGTCCGTTGTAATGTCCACGAAGGTATCATCCTCTCGCAACAAGCGAAGGGCGTAGGGATCGTCCTCAATGCGCTTCTGTTGATTCGGCTGACGTAGGTAAAGTTCGGTATCCTGCAAATAGGCAAGCGAGAATGTCGCTTCAATATGTTCGTCGAACATTTCGAGCGAGTAGTCGCACGTCAAGCGCGCTGTCCCGCGTGCCACAAGATCGAGGACGATTTTCTTTCCCATCTTGCTCAGCATGCCGCTGACGTGAACATCGCCGATGAATTCAGGGAAAATTCCTTCAACCTGTTCAACTGCGACTGTGATCGCAATTGGGTGGTCACCATTTGAAAGACCATTGATTGGAAGGCGAATCATTTCAACCTCGCTGGTCGGTAGCGGCATGCCTGGACCGTCGCTATTGCTGCGCTCCGCGTGGCATATCAGTACTGCACGCAAAGCGCCGCAAATATACGAAGATGCTACGTGCGCAGGGTGCTGTGTTCCGGGAACAGCTCATTTGCAATCGAGCTGCTTGAGGTTCTTTTTTGCAATTTCAAGACCTGGATTGAGTCGGAGAGCCTCACGGTAGTACTTGCATGCATTGTCCCGGTCCCCGATGCCTTGGTAGGCAACCGCAAGGTAGAGTGCCGCCTCTGGACGATCGCTGTCGGCACGGAACCACGATGATGCAACGGACTTGAGCTCATCGTACTGTCGCTCCTCGAGCAGGAGCTGGCAGTAGAGCGTATAGAGGAGCGCACGGTCTGCTGGCGACGACGCGTAGTGAAGACCCTGCTGCAATGTCGCGATAATTTGTTTTGAAGGTTGATTGAGTGATTTCTGCGTCGCTGCGAGCATTCGGTATGCAAAGATGAGCCCGGAATCTTTCGCGATTGATTGCTCGAGTGCTGCAGCAGCTTCTTGCACTCGGTTTGCAGAGAAGAGCGCTGTACCCATGAGTGCATAGATGCGTGCTGCCAGTGAATCTGGGCAATTCCTCAAATAGCGCTGGTAGAGTGTGACCGCATCGTCGTACTGCAGCCGCGCGCGGTAGAGTTCTGCAAGTCGGTAGATTGTCAAGCATCGCGTAGAGTCTTGGTCAACTGCCTGCCGCAGAACTGGAATTGCCGCCGTAGTATCGCCAGAGAGAATCAGCGCATACCCATACCGCTCGCGATCAAGGGTGGAGGACAGTTGCGCTGGGTCCTCTGCTTGAAGTTGGTGGAATTCATTGGCTGCTTCCGCGTAGCGCTTGAGGTCGAAATAGCATCGCGCCAGGAGCAACCGGGCTTTCGATCGAACCGAGTCTATCGTGCGTATCGCAAACTGGAGATGGTCATCGGCATCGGCACATTTGCCGATCTTCTCGAGCGACTGCGCCAGATACCATCGCGCCAGCGTTGCATTCGGTGCATCCGGCCGCAAGTGAATGTATTCCCCGAGTGAGGCTGCTGCTTCTGCATACCGCGAAGCGTAGAAAAAGATTTTCCCCTGCTCGAAGTATGCACGCGCATAGGTCGGATCGCGTTTGATGATTTCCGCCCACTGCTGGAGCGAGCGGGTGTAGTATTCGTTGGCGAGTGCGTTATCCACCACTTCGGCATTTGCCATGCGGAAATAGACTAATGCTAGCTTCTCCCGGGCGGGTAGGTTCTCAGGATCGAGCGCGAGCGCTTGTTCGTAGTTATCTTTCGCCAATGGATAGACGCGCTGCGAGTAGTAGAGATCACCGAGAGCGAGAAAACCATCAGGGATGGACTTGTTCATTTCGCGCGCTTTGGTGATCTCCAGTTCTGCAGCTTGAATCGAATCTGCAGCAAGCAACGCTTGCCCATAGGCAAGGCGCAGGTATACATCCCGCGGATTCAATCGCAGTGCACGCCGAAGAATTTCCAATGCCTCGGTGTGCTCCCCTTTCTCGCTGAGCAGACGGGCGTACTTCCGAAGCACGAGAGAATTCTCCCGATCCCGCTGGTACGCACGTCGGTAGTAGTCGAGCGCTTTGTCGGGGCTTTCGAGCTGGACGGCAATGTCCCCTGCAAGGACGAGCGCTTCGACCGAGGACGGTTCACGCTGGAGATAGCTTTCGACTGCACGTGCTGCGTCAGCATACTTCTTCTGCTGAAAGAGTTGCCGTGCATCGTCGAGCTGATCAGCAACAGCGCACGACGCAACGAGTAGCGCAATGCTGAGAAAACGCCAAATCATGGTACTGCGATTAGTCGGGTTCAACAAGCTGGATCTTCGCATAGCCGGGCACAATGCCAGCGTTGAGCATCGCTCGCTGTGGACGCGGCTCCTGTGCAATCGAAGCGATCACACCGAATGGGAAGTTCCGTGCTGTCTCGAGCAAGTAGCCGTAGATGGGAACACGATACGGATAGGTTTTCTTGACGATTGTCGCTGCATGCGGTGCAACGGCAATCCGATCCCCCGTTGCCGTATCGCGAATCACAAGACGCACCGCATGAAGCGAGGGATTCGCCTCTTTGTCTTGTAGAAACTGGGAAAGAAGCGCAACGCCAATATCCGTCTTCCCTTGTCGTACTGCAGCTAACGCACTATCCCCACTAGGGACAGAGAATGCAGCTAAGCGCATCGCGCCACCAGCAATCGTACGAAGATGCGCAGCAAGCGAGGAACTGGGATTCGGTAACGCCCAGCGATATTTTGCAAGCCAAGTGCGCTCGCCACTGAGTGTGCGGCGGATGATTTCGTCGCTTACGGTATCTAGTCCAGATCTCGCTGCAGTGACGAAGACTACCGCATCTGTAGCAATGAGGAAGCGCTTGTGCGGTTCGATCGAGTAGGCTCGCAGCAGCGAATCCTCCTGTGGCAAGTAATCGCGTGCTACAATTGCTGCGCGTACACGTCCAGACAGCAATTGCTGCATCGCTTCCAGTGCAGTGGTTATCTCAAGCTTGACATGCGCTCCTTCATGGTGGAGGACAAACGAATCAAGCTGCGGTACAATGAGTCGAGCTACCTCACGGTCACATGCAATTGATGCTTCACCTCGAAAGAGAGTTTCGCCTTGCGGCTGCTCCTGATTGCATCCTGGAGCAATAATGAGGAGCACGATTAGCAGCAGACTACTCCACGCCGTCATCGCGCTCGCCGTTTGTAGGTGCTGATGCAGAAAGCCGGAACAGCACGTACAATCGATACCCCCCAAACAAAAGTGCGATCACACCAAACAGCCGCATTGTTTCGCTCGGTGCAGCCAGTACAAATGCAATACCGATCGCAACAATAAGCCCCCGCGCAACTGCTGCTGTAATTAGCATCGGCGTCCATCGCGTTACAGTACGGCGCTGCGTTGACAAGGAGCTGCATACCGATGGTGATTACTTGATCTTGAAGATGATCGGGATCGTTACCCAGACATCTATCGGGTTGCCGTTTTGAATTGCGGGAGTGAACGTAGTCGCCAGAACTGCTTTCAGCGCAGCATCGTTGAGCATTTCGCTTGGCGAATCGGCAACGAATGCGCGCTTGGGCTTACCATCCTTGCCGACAAGGACTTTTACAATGACCTTCCCTTCGATTCCAGCACGACGAGCAATTTCGGGATACTGGACGCGACGCTGCAAATCTGCGTAGTCAAAAGTCGGCTCTTTCTCGACAAAAACAAATTCATCGGGGTCGGGCTCTTGTTCCTTTTGGACGCGTGTATCAGGAGCGATCACTGTCCCTTCCCCAATGCCGAATCCGCCCATATCGATCCCTTCCCCGCCTTTTGAGGTCGCGCGCGCGACGTCCTCGACATTTGCAAAATCTTTCGCATCGGGCGAAAGGAGTGTCTCAGGAACGGGTACAGGATTCCCTGCAACTGTCGGCGGTCCACCAGCAATTGCAACGCTCGTTGGTGGAGGCGGTGGCGCAACCTCGCTTTGGTTTGCAGGCGGCGGTGGTAGGTCGGAGAGTTTGATCCGAACGACGGGAATCTTAGGCCTGAGCGCCAGCGCCCGCTGGTGAAAATAGTTGTAAACGAAAAAGCCAATAAATAGCAACGCCAGCAACCCAACGGCAATGAGAAAGGCCCGATACGTATAACGACGTATCCACTCTTTGAGCTCGAAGGCACCGTAGGCATGGTGCGGTGGTATGGCAGTGAGTGTATCCATCGTTAGAGCCCTTTGAGTTTTTCAACTTCTTCTGGGCTGAGCTTGACGAACGCAAACTTCCGTTCGCGTTTGACACCTTCGGCCTGGAGTTGGCGAATGATCTCAGCTTCGGCTTGATTGAGGATGTCGAGCACTTGCACGACGACGCCATACGGCGCATCTGGCGATGGCTTGAACGCGGTGATGAGCTTGTTTTTCCGCAGGAGGTTTAGCTCGACCGCCTTCGAGCGCAAATCGCTCAGTGCAAGTGGTTGCGGCTCATCTGTGCCCATGCTGAAAAAGAGCTTGCCATCTCCGCGTACATAGAGCGTGAAAAGGTTCGCTTGGTTGACTTCAACATTTTCCTCGACCTCCTTGGGGACGCTGATTTCCATGACCTGCGGGGTAACCATCGTCGTCGTGTACATGAAAAACGTCAACAGCAGGAAGACGATGTCCACCATCGGGGTCATGTCTATCCGGAAGCCAAGGCGTTTTTTCTTCGTACGCTTGCTATGCTTTTTCCCGCGTCGCTGCCGTTCGGGCAGTTCTAAACCGCCACCGCCACCAGCCATAGCGAATGATTCGAATTATACAACATCTTACTGGCGTTTCTCTGTGACAAAGTTGAACGCTGTCGCGTTATTCTTGCGGAGGACGTCAATTGCGTCCTCGATCCACTTATAGCGTATCCGACGGTCACCGTCAATTGCAAACCGGGTTCGGGGTCCGGTAATCCGTGTCTGCATGATCAATTGATCGAGCAAGTCCAGACTGACCTTCAGCTGCGGTTTGCGCTGGTCGGGCGTGAAATTGAGATTGTCGTAGACCTGCCGTCGCTGAAGCTCGTTGACGATCGTGTAGTAGTAGCTTGTATCACCGGTGAGGGTGTCAATACCGACCTTGATGATCGCAATGTCTTTATCGGGCAGCTTCGATGTATCAGCCGAGGCATAAGGACGTTTGATGACGAACTTTTGCTCGGCTTCTGCTTCAGTTTTGAACTTTGCGGTGAACATGAAAAACGTCAGGAGGAGAAATGTCACGTCCACCATTGGCGTCATGTCAATGACAAAGCCGAGCCGTTTTTTCTTGATCTTCGGCATGGATGATAAGCCCGATTAGGCGACTTCTTTGACGCGGACGGTGAGCAGTTCCATCATCGAGAGGATCGCTTCGTCTATCATGTACACGAAGTTATCCACTCGCGTGGTGAAGAAGTTGAACGCAACGATCGAGATAATTGCTGCCGCTAAGCCACCAGCGGTGTTATAGAGCGCTTCTGAAATCCCAATTGAAAGCTGCTGCGCCGAGACTGTCCCGCCAGATTCACCGAGCGCACGGAACGCACGAATCATCCCAACCGTAGTTCCCAGCAGGCCGATCATCGTCGAGATCGATGCCAGAGTGGAGAGGATGACCAGATTCTTTTCGAGGAGCGGAATTTCCAGATTTGTCGCTTCGTCAATGGCGCGTTGCACCTCGCTGAGTTTCTTTTCCGCATCGTATTCGGGATCATTTTCCACTTGCTTGAAGCGCTCCAGTCCAGCGCGCAAGATGTTGGCTACCGAACCACGCTGTTTGTCACACTCGGCAATTGCCTCATCAATCTTGCCTTCGCCGATTAGCTCGATGCAGCGCTTGATAAAGAGAGCTACATCGCCTGTCCCCCGCGCCTTGTTGATCGAAAGCATACGCTCGATCGAGAATGTAATTGCCAAGAGCAAACAGGCAAGCAGCAGCCCCACCAGTGGCCCACCGGTGTAGATCATCCCGAGAGTATTGACCGGCTGCGTAATGTCGCCGCCTTTAAAGTTGCCTGGCGCACCAAGCACAAAGAAGTACACGCTGTATGCAACAATCAGCGCAAGTGTGATAACCACTGCATTGAAGATGTTCTTCATAACGCGTCACAAATTGGTGGATGATGATGACAATGCATGGATGGCTGCGTCGCGATCACGGTAAATGTCGAAGACCATCGACAGCTTTGTGATGACAAAGATGTTTTCGAGCGATTCACTCAAGCCGCAGAGTGCAATCTTACCACCTCGTTTGGTGATGCTCGAATGTGCTGCAATCAGAACTCCGAGAGCAGTCGAGTTCAAGTAGGTGACGTTCGATAAGTCCACTAGGATTGTTCGTCGCTGCTCGTGGAGTGCTTCGTTGAGTGTCGCGCGGAGTTCATCGGTCTCTTTACCACCGACAAACTGCCCACGGAGCGTTACAATCTCCAAATCGCCTTGTTGCTCACGGCGAATGCTCGGTGAAAGCATACCGCTCATGCTGTTGTTCAAAATCGGCGTCAAAACTACGATGCCGCACGTACTTCCTGCAAAGAAAAATTCCGTAACACTGGATGGTCACGGTCCCATGCTGCAAGGACGTATCGATCTATTCCTCGGTGGTCAGTGCCGAGTGCAACCTCCATATCATCAAACAGTGCTGCGATAGATGTTGCCTGCCCATCGTTGCATTCGAGTGCGATGATGCCACGTGGATCGAGCAATGTCTGTGTATGGTTGCTGTAGTGACGATAGAACGTCAGTCCATCGGCTCCATCAGTCAACGCGTGAAGTGGCTCATGATGGAGCTCAGGTGGCAATGTCGGCACATCACGGCGTGGGATGTACGGCGGATTAGAGACAACCAGCGAATAGTACCCATCGAGAACGGCTACCTGCATTACGTCTACATGCTCAAACGAAACATTCCGTATTCCCAGTCGCTGTGCGTTCTCTTCAGCTAAGCTCAGCGCTGCTTCATCGCGATCCCAACCGATGACACGACTGCCGGGAAACTCCTTTGCAAGTGCTAATGCAATGCATCCTGAGCCGGTGCCAATATCAAGAATGCGATGTGGCTGCCACATAGACGCCCGCATTGCTGCGACCAGTCGAGCGATCAAGAACTCCGTTTCTGGCCGAGGGATCAACACCGCCGGCGTGATGCGAAGCCGAAGCCCATAGAACTCCACCCAACCGAGCAAGTACTGCAACGGCACCCGTTCGGTGATCCGAACGTGGACAAGCCGGCTGAGCTGATGCTGCATGGCCGCCGAAAGCTCTCGCTCTGGCTCCAGCAGCACAGCAAGCACGCTGCACTGCGCTACATTGCAGACGAGCAGTTCAGCTTCCCGGCGAGCTTCTTCAATACCTGCCTCAGTGAGCTGTTGCTCGACGTGCCGAAGCGCGTGACGGAGTGTATTGGCTCGAACCATCACGAGATCCTTCCTGCAATGCATAGACGCTAAGACTGCCAGCACGCAACGCTTTGATTGCTTCGAGCGAGGCCTCAGCAGCCGCAAGTGTCGTGAAAAACGGGATTTTGTGCTGCAATGCCGTCATGCCCATGATGAACTCATCGTGCCGGGCACGCTCACCAAGCGGCGTGTTGATGAGAATGTGGACGTGGCCGTTTTTGATGTGGTCAATGATGCTTGGTCTACCTTCATAGTGCTTTAGGATGGTTTCAGCTTCGATACCATGCGCACGAAGGAATGCAGCAGTTCCACTGGTAGCAATAATCTCGAAGCCAAGTTCACGGTAGCCACGAGCAATCATGAGTGCACGCTCACACTTGTCCTCTGGACGCAAAGAGAGAAACACCCTTCCCTGCATTGGAACACGGCTCCCTGTCGCAAGGTGTGCCTTTAGGAGCGCTGCCCCGAACGTTATATCGCGTCCCATGACCTCACCGGTCGAACGCATCTCGGGCCCGGGGAACACATTGACGCGTGCGAATTTTGTGAACGGGAACACTGGCTCCTTGATTGCGATTCCCCACGAGCGTAGTATCCCATTGCCATACCCCTGCTCCTGAAGGCTTTTGCCGAGCATGACAGCAGTCGCCACCTCCACAATGGGAACACCGGTCGCTTTCGCAAGAAACGGCACTGTCCGTGATGCGCGGGGGTTTGCCTCGAGCACATAGAGCGTCTCTCCCTGAAGGGCATACTGCACGTTGAGCAGGCCGCGAACACCGAGTGCTCGCGCGAGCATCTCTGTGTATTGGATCATCCGTTGCTCGATGGCTGGGCTGATGTTGTACGGCGGAATTACACACGAAGAATCACCTGAGTGAACACCAGCTTCCTCAATATGCTGCATGATACCGCAGATGAGGACATCTTCGCCGTCGGCAATGCAATCGACGTCGAACTCATATGCATGTTCGAGGAAGTGGTCAATGAGCACCGGATGCTCCGGCGAATGTTCGAGTGCCTCGCGCGTGTAGCGTCGGACAGTTTCCTCGCGGTAACAAATCTGCATCGCACGTCCTCCAAGAACGTACGAGGGCCGCACGAGTACAGGATAGCCAATGCGCTCGGCAATTTCGACAGCTTCATCTTCACTCCGAGCAGTTCCCCACTGGGGACATGGTATGCCGAGTTGCTCAAGTAAACTCCCGAACCGCAAGCGGTCCTCAGCAAGGTCAATTCCCTCCCACGGTGTTCCAAGAAGTGTGATGCCTTCGGCAACGAGGGTCTTGGCAAGCTTGAGCGGTGTCTGCCCACCAAGCGTTACGATTACACCATCAGGCTGCTCTACCTGAAGGACGTCCAGCACATGCTCCGACGTTAGCGGTTCGAAGTACAGCTTGTCGGCTGTGTCGTAGTCGGTTGAAACAGTTTCAGGGTTGCAATTGACCATGATTGCCTCCCAGCCCAGCTTATGCGCTGCCCACACTGCTCGGACGCAGCTATAGTCGAACTCGATTCCCTGCCCAATGCGATTTGGGCCGCTGCCAAGAATCACGACCTTCCGGCGATTCGTCCGTACCGATTCGTTTTCCTCACCGTACGTGGAGTAGTGATAGGGTGTCTCGGATTCGAATTCGGCAGCACAGGTGTCAATCGTTTTGTACGTCGGCACGATGCCCAGCTTCTGCCGCTGCTGCCGCACAGCGCGCTCTGAGACCGAACCCATCACCGCAAGTTGCGCATCGGAAAAGCCGAGCTGCTTCATTCGCCGCAGCATCGTCGGATTCCACTCAGCAGATGGCTTTCCAGCAACATGCTGCATCCACGCAAAACCGGCTTCAACTATTTGCTGGCATTGGTCAACGAACCAGGGATCGTAGCCCGTCAGAGCGTGAATTTCCTCGATTGGCATACGTGCACGAAGTGCATCAAATAGATCGTCGAGTGAATTTGAGTTTCGTCGAGCAAGCTTACTCCGAAGCACTTGCAGTTCACTTTCACTGAGCTCGAGCAGGGTGCAGCGCTCTGGCGAGTCGAATCCGAATCCTCCGCGGCGTTGCTCCAGAGAGCGAATTGCTTTTTGCAATGCCTCCTTGAACGTTCGACCGATCGCCATCACCTCACCGACAGACTTCATCTGGACGCCGAGACGGTCCTCTGCTTCACGGAATTTTTCGAAATCCCATCGCGGGATTTTCACCACAACGTAATCGAGCGCAGGTTCGAATGACGATGGCGTCCGACGCGTGATGTCGTTCTGGATTTCGTCGAGCCGATACCCCACAGCAAGCTTTGCTGCGATCTTGGCAATTGGAAATCCTGTTGCCTTCGATGCGAGCGCGGAGCTTCGCGATACACGCGGATTCATCTCAATGACGACCATCCGGCCATCGCGGGGATTGACGGCAAACTGAATATTCGAACCACCAGTATCCACACCGACTTCGCGGATTATTTTGATTGCGGCATCACGCATTCGCTGGTATTCGCGATCGGAGAGGGTCTGCGCAGGTGCCACGGTGATCGAATCTCCGGTGTGAACCCCCATCGGGTCGAAGTTTTCGATCGAGCAAATGATGACGACGTTATCAGCACTGTCGCGCATGACCTCGAGTTCGTACTCCTTCCATCCAAGGACGGACTCTTCGACAAGGACGCGGTGGATCGGCGAAGCGAGCAATCCGTTGCGGAGTATTTCGGCGAATTCCTCGAGGTTGTACGCAACACCGCCACCTGTTCCACCGAGCGTAAAGGATGGGCGTACGATCGCAGGAAATCCTATGTGCTCAATCGCCGCCATTCCGTCGTCCACACTGTTGACAAACGCGCCTTTCGGCATCTCAAGCCCGCAGCGTTCAACGACACGGAGAAACTCCATTCGGTCTTCGGCAAGCTGAATCGCGCGGAGGTTAGAACCGATCAGCTCGACACCGTAGCGTTCGAGTGTGCCACGCTCAGCAAGCTCGACGGCGAGGTTGAGCCCAGTCTGACCGCCCATTGTCGGGAGCAGCGCATCTGGCCGCTCCTTTGCGATGATCGCTTCGAGCACCTCTGCTGTCAGTGGTTCGATGTATGTCGCGTCGGCGAGCTCGGGGTCGGTCATAATCGTAGCAGGGTTCGAATTGACCAAGACAACCCGGAAACCATCGGCGCGGAGCGCTTTGCATGCTTGCGTACCACTGTAGTCAAACTCGCACGCTTGGCCGATGATAATCGGTCCAGAGCCGATGATCAGCACCGTATCAATATCAGTCCGTCTGGGCATCAGTCGCAGAGGATAGGTTGGACAAAATCTTGCGCGAGAATCTCAATCAACAGTGCCGTGCGAATGAGCACACCATTGGCTACCTGTCGCACGATTAAACTGCGCGGATGTTCGACGGCTGCTGCATCGAGTTCAACTCCAGGGTTGACTGGGCCTGGGTGAAGCACATACGCACTCGAGCGTTCGAGCCTCTCGAGGGTCACAGCATAGCGTCGGCGGTAGTCGGCAAGCGATGGGACAAGGCCAGCAGCCATCCGCTCTCGCTGCAAACGGAGCACTACGACTGCATCTGCCCAAGTAAGCGCAGCATTAACATCCGGAAAGCGCTCGACAGCAGCGTCCTGCAGCAAGCGTGGCATCAACAGTGGGGGTGCACATATACCAATCTGTGCCCCAAGCATCTGGAACAACGCGTAGTCTGACCGAAAAACTCGGCTGTGGAGGCAGTCTCCGATGATCGCGATGCGCTTGCCGTCGAGGCTACCGAAGACGTCCAGCAACGTTCGTGCATCGAGGAGAGCTTGCGTGGGATGCTCAGCCATACCGTCGCCAGCATTGATGAGCGTTGCCCGAGTGAGCACGCCTGCTGCAGCGTATGCTGCACCGCTTGCAAAATGTCGGAGGACAATAGCATCGGCACCCATTGCCTCGAGCGTTCGGAGTGTATCAGCAAAGCTTTCCCCCTTTTCCAGACTACTGCCAGAGGCAGAAAATGATACAACCTGACACCCCAGACGATGGGCTGCCAACTCAAAGGAAAATCGCGTGCGCGTGCTCGGCTCAAAGAAGGCAACTGCCACTGTTGCACTGAGCCGCGGGATAGCCTTGGAATGACGGAGTTTCTCTGCAAGACGAAGGATCGTCTGGCAGCGCTCAAGGCCGAGCTGAGGGATCGTCAGTATGTGATTCTGCATTGCATCAACTGGACGATGCAAAAAAAAGCCGCTCCGGAGAGCGGCTTGTTCAAAGTGGCTACTATTTTGCCTTCGGCACTTTTCCGCTGTTGACGACGTCGGCCAGTGCCTTGCCGGGTTTGAAGCGAGCAACTTTCCGAGCCGGGATTTTGATAACCTCGCCCGTGCGCGGATTTTTGCCCTTGCGCGCTGCGCGCTTTGAGACCGCGAAGGTACCAAAGCCAACGAGCGACACGCTATTCCCCTTCGCAAGCGATGATTGAATCGCATGCAAAGTTGCGTTGAGGGCACTCTCAGCTTGCGCCTTCGAAAGCCCGGCGGTCTTGGCAATAGCCTCGACCAGCTCGCCTTTGTTCATGGAAAATCCCCAACAGATGGTGGAACATACTGGGAAATTGCAGCGCAAACATACAGCGCTACCAGGCTACTTTGCAAGTACTTTTTCCGCCAAAAGCTCGGCAGGATGCGGTTTCTAGCCTCACTGCGGTTTCTCGATTGCCAAAATCCGATAGCGCACCGTTCCACTCGGTGTTGCGGTCTCGACGGATTGGCCGACTGTCTTTCCAAGCAGTGCTTTGCCTAAGGGAGAGGTGACCGAAAGCCGATTACGCTCGATGTCGGCTTCAGCAGCGCTCACGAGCGTAAAGCGCATCTCGGTGTTCGTCCGTTCGTTGAGAAGTAGCACCGTGCTGAGGATGTACACTCGCTCATCGTCGGGCAAGTCGGCCGGTTCAATCACTTTCGCTGATGCTACGATCCGCTCGAGCTTGGCGATGCGAAGCTCCAGCAGCTCTTGTTCGTGGAGTGCAGCATCGTAGTCAGCGTTTTCCGATAAGTCGCCGTGTGAGCGCGCTTCAGCAATCTTGCTTGCAATAGCAGCGCGTCCGTGCGTCTTGAGCTGGTGGAGCTCCTCTTGGAGCTGGCGCATCCGCTCTCGTGTCAGGTAGATTGTCTCAGCCATCGCTTCATTTCTCCTGAAAAATGAACACTCTCAAAAAAGTACGCCGCCACAACGTGTGCGGCGGTGTACTGAGTGGAAAACTGCCAGAGCACTAAATGCCCTCGAGCAAGTGCCCCAGCTTGTGCTTTTTCGTCTCCAAATAACGCCGGTTGATATGGTTCGGCGCGATGACGATCGGGACGCGTTCGACAATTTCCAGACCGAAGCTGGCAAGTCCAACGCGCTTTTTCGGGTTATTCGTCAGCAGCCGCATCTTACGGACGCCAAGGTCATAGAGGATCTGCGCGCCGATGCCGTACTCTCGCGCATCAGGTTTGAAGCCGAGATGGATGTTCGCATCCACTGTATCAAGCCCACGTTCCTGCTGGAGCTGATACGCCTGAATCTTCGCTACAAGACCGATGCCGCGCCCTTCCTGCCGCATGTAGAGCAGAACGCCTGTGCCTTCCTGCTCGATCGCACGGAGCGCAGCATGCAGCTGCTGTCCACAATCGCAGTGGAGCGAACCGAAAACATCGCCCGTCATGCACTCACTGTGCACGCGAACCAAAACCGGTTGTGCTGGATCAATCGTACCTTTGACCAAGGCAATATGCTCTTTTCCATCGTGCTTGTTGACGTACACCTTGAAGGTGAACGCACCGTACTCAGTTGCAAGTTGCGTTTCTGCGCGGAGCTCGATGAGCCGCTCGCGTTCCAAGCGATAGGCGATCAAATCCTTGATTGTCACGATTGCCATGCCATGGCGTCGTGCAAATTCGACAAGCTGTTCTCCCCGCAGCATCTCGCCATCGTCGCCGACTATCTCACAAATGACACCGACCGGTTCAAGTCCTGCGATGGTGCACAAGTCCACAATTGCTTCTGTATGGCCGGCTCGGCGGAGCACGCCCTCATCCCGAGCAATGAGCGGGAACACGTGCCCCGGACGCGCAAAGTCGCTCGGCTTGGCGTTCGGATCTGCAAGTGCACGAATGGTCGCGCTCCGATCCGCAGCGGAAATCCCAGTCGTCGTGCCGTGGATGTAGTCCACCGACACAGTGAAGCCTGTTCCGTGCAATGCCGTGTTCGAAGCGACCATCGGCTCCAACCCGACGGCATCGGCGCGCTGCTTCCGCATCGGAACGCAGATGAGTCCACGCGCATAGTTCGCCATGAAACGGACGTGCTCAGGAGTGCAGAACTGCGCAGCGCACGCGACATCGCCTTCGTTCTCACGGTCTTCGTCATCGGCGATGACAATCATTCGACCGCGTCGGAGCTCATCGGCGGCACGTTCGATGGTATCAAACTGCATCGCACTCGAAGGTTCAATCGTTCGACTGCTTTTTCTCGACCGTTGCGATAGCAACTTTCTCGAACCGCATGCGAACGTTATCGGCAACTTGGAGGACAACCGTTTTGTCATCAATCTCGGCGACAGTGCCGTGGATCCCAGCACTGGTAACGACACGGTCGCCGCGTTTGAGTTGGTCGAGCATTTGCTTCATCTCGCGCTGGCGTTTTTGCTGGGGGCGGATGATGAAAAAGTAGAACACTGCGATGATGAGACCGAACATCACCACAGTGGAAATCAGCTGCCCCGTCGGATCAGGTGCGCCAGGTTGCTGAGCCCACAGCGGCATACCCAACAATGCAATCAAAAGAACAAGAAGGCGCATAGTGACGCATCTTTGAGGTTGTGGAACAAATCACGTCGAGCGCTCACCCTCGAGTGTGGTCTCTGGGTAGAATTGCTCGAGGAAACACTGCGCCCATTGACGGAAGCTGCCAGTGAGTATTTTCTCGCGTGCCGTCCGAACAAGCCAGCGGTAGAACGCAAGGTTCTGCATCGTGGCAATGGTCAAGCCGAGAATTTCACCGCTGACAAAAAGATGCCGCACATACCCCAGCGAGAATGGTTCGACGCCGAGCTCTTCCCATGCTGGATCGAGCGGCTCATCGCTGAACTTGAACCGTTGATTGCGGATGTTGATTCGACCGCGCGTTGTAAAGAGTGTGCCGTTGCGTGCGTTTCGGGTCGGCATGACACAGTCGAACATATCCACGCCAAGCTCAATAGCGCGGAGAATATTCTGCGGCGTTCCCACCCCCATCAAGTAGCGCGCCGTATCGGCTGGGAGCAGATCGGTCGAATGATCCACCACATCGTACATCACCGCTACCGGCTCCCCAACCGCCAACCCACCGATTGCATAACCATCGAAGGGTAGCGCACAGAGCTCTTCGATGCAGCGTTGCCGCAGATCGAGGTAGATGCTCCCCTGGATGATGCCAAAGAGCTGCTGACGGTAGCCGTAAGGGAACTCCTGCTCGCGGTGAGATTCCAGGCATCGGCGTTCCCACCGGATGCTTCGCTGCATTGCTGCAGTTGCCTCCTGGTACGTCGCAGGGTACCCGATGCACTCATCGAACGCCATTACGATGTCCGCACCGATTGCACGCTGGTGCGCAATGACAGACTCTGGCGTGAACAGATGTCGCGAACCATCCACATGGGATCGGAATTCGACCCCATCATCACGCACGCGGCGGAGGCTGCCGAGCGAGTACACCTGGAAACCGCCGCTATCGGTCAACAGCGCACCATCCCAACGCATAAAGCGATGCAGTCCGCCAGCACGACGGAGGACATCTGTCCCCGGCCGAAGGTAGAGGTGGTAGGTATTTGCCAGCAGCAGGCGATACGAAAGTTCGCCTGCAATGCGATGGTCGAATGCCTTGATTGCGCCTTGTGTCGCGACGGGCATAAAGACAGGCGTCTCGACTACTCCATGCTCTGTTCGGAGCAATCCAGCTCGTGCTTTTGTGGCAGGATCGGTTGCAACAAGTTCGAACCACTCACTTCGCACAGGCACGCTCGTTTCGAACGATGGTCAATACAACTACACACACAATGCCCAGCGCGTCTGCGACCCAGTCGAGTACATCGGCTGTGCGGCCGGGTATGAACGCTTGATGCAGCTCATCGCTTGCTGCAAAAAGAACTCCGATCGTGAGTGCAAGGATCATTCGTTGACGCGACGTTAGTGGGAACGTCCGCACAGCAAGCACAAGCGTCCACCCATAAACAGCATACGCGAGCACATGGTAGAACTTATCAGCAAAGGAAAATGGCTGCGGCACCGGTACCGCCTGATTCGATACCCAAAAGATTCCGATACTCATCACCAGGACTGGCAGCCGCGCAACCCAGTGTCGCATGCCTCACCTGGAGCTGAGCGTTCGACTAATCTCGCCGAGAGCCTCAATCACCAGCGATGCACGCGTAGCAAGCTCACCATAGCGTTCAGCTGCTTTGCGTCCGGCCTCCGCATGGAGTGCAACACCAAGCCAGGCTGCCTCGAATTGATCGTACCCTTGTGCCCACAGCGCGGCAATGATGCCGCTGAGCACATCACCCGTCCCACCACTGGCGAGCGCAGGGTTGTTTGCACTAAGCCAATATGTCCGCTCTGCATCGCAGATTTGAATCGGGAAATCTTTGAGAACAACAGTTGCACCGGTTCCTTCCGCCAGGGAGCGTGTAGTGGTATGCGCAGTGTGTGCGATCTCGGTGCTCCGAATCCCAAGCATTCGCGCCAGCTCGCCTCGGTGCGGTGTGAGTGTTACGCGGTTGAGTGCGCTTCCGCTCCTGACCGCACGAAGCCCATCGGCATCGAGCACAATCGGTACCTTGCCACCGTAGTGGGCAAGGAGCTGCTGAACCACCGCAATTGACTCTTCTGCAGCGCCAAGCCCTGGACCGATGACTAATACACTTGCGCGCTCGATACGCTCGGCAAGCAGAGGGAGTGCCTCCCGACCGAGCCATCGGCCTTCGTACCGATACGGCATGACTTCTGGAAAGAGCGCTGGATGCAGCACAGGCGAAACCAGCTCGACCAGTCCAGCACCTGCTGCAACTGCAGCGTTCGCGCAGAGCGCTGCCGCACCAGGCATCGCATCCGAACCTGCGACGACGAGCACACGACCGTAGTCGAACTTCGTCGTGCGCGGTTGCCGCAAGCGATAGGCAGCAAGGGCATCCTGAGGTTCACTCAGCCAGATTGTTGCTTTCTCGCGGAGGATTCGCGCAGGAATGCCGATCGGTGCAACCTCGATCGTGCCGCACATCTGGGGTCCGTCACCGATGAGCAATCCCGTTTTCATTGCACCCATTGTGATCGTGAGGTGAGCGTGGAAGCATGGAGTGTATGCAACTCCACTGTCCGCATCGAGACCGGAGGGTACATCGAGTGCGACACGACTCGAAGGCTGAGTATTTGCCCAGGCGATGAGGGAATCCATCGGTGGACGTGGCTCTCCGTGCGCCCCAACACCGAGCAAACCATCCACAATCACACTGGGATGAACAGGCAAGACTGTAGCTGACTCAAGTCCGCGCCACTCGAGGATTGGAATGCCGAGTTGGATACACGCGCGATAGTTGAGCAGCGTTTCCTCACTCATACGGTCTGGGTTTCCACAGAGGACGACCGTCACCGATACATCCTCGTGGAGATGACGTGCTAGCGCCAGTCCATCTCCACCATTATTTCCACTGCCGCAGAGAATGAGCAGCGAGCGATCCCGACTCAACTTGTATCGCCGACGGAGAATTTCTGCAGCTGACCGAGCGGCATTCTCCATAAGCACAACAGCAGGAATGCCGCACTGGTCATTGGCAGTGCGATCGGCATTGCGCATCTGTGCTGGCGAGAGAACCGGCTTCATCGTTACCTCAGAGGTGGAATTGCTCTGTCAGGATCTGCGCAGAAGGTACGCCAGCTGCCTTGAGCAACTGCCGCATGTCATCGAGCATTGGTTTTCCACCGCAAAGGTATACAGCTGCTTTCTCCCCGAGCCGAAGCGCACCGACATGTTCGGTGACACGGCCTCGGAAGCCACTCCACTCCTTGTCAGGTTGGGTCAGCGTCACCATCACGCTGACGTTTGCGCGGGAGGACTGAAGCCGCTCGAGCCAATCTTGCCAGAAGAGGTTCTGCCGATACCGCAACCCCCAAAGGAGCTGAATGCTATGGTTCGTATTGCGGATGAGCCACTCCGCAATTGGTCGGAGCGATGCAATTCCCGAGCCTGTGCCAACAAGGATATGATGCTCAGCGTTCTCTGCCTGTGGCACAAGCCGGCCAAATGGATACACGATTTCCACCGAGCTCAGGAGTGGGGCTTCCGCAAGGTAACGAGACGCGATACCTCCAGGTATGCGCTCGATCAAAAGCTCAATGCGTGGCAACTCCTCGGGGAGGTTGACGATGCTGAAGCTGCGACGCTGCCCATCGAGCACAACGTTGAGATATTGCCCTGGCAAATATGGTGCTGCTTCGGCTACCTCGAACAGAAGTTCGAAGTACTTGCCTCCTTCGTCGGCAATGCGCCGCGCTATGATGCGGGCAAGCGTATGAATTGGTTTTTGCATGGACTTCCAAAACGATGGAACAAGCCGACTAATCCAGCGCAGTACGTCGCTGGCGGATGTATTCGACCACTGCTGGCAGCATCGAAATAGCAATGATTGCAACGATGACGAGCGAAAAGTTCTCTTTGACCGCCGTTACGTTCCCGAAGAGGTACCCCAACATCGAAAAACTGAAAACCCAGACCACCGCACCACTGACGTTGAATATCGCAAAGCGGCGGTAGGTCATTGCACCCAGCCCTGCAATGAACGGCGCAAAGGTGCGGATAATCGGGACAAAGCGTGCCAGCACGATAGTTTTCCCCCCATGCCGCTCGTAGAATGCATGCGTTCGATCCAAGTGTTCCCGGCGAATCCAGCGCTGCCATCGGGGATGTTCTACGATATAGCTGCCGAAGCGCCGTCCGATCGCATAATTGACCGCATCCCCGATAATTGCAGCACCTGTGAGGACTGAGACCACCATCTCCAAACTCAGCACCCCAAGCGCACAGAGCGAGCCAACAGCGAACAGTAGCGAATCACCTGGTAAAAACGGAGTCACAACAAGCCCTGTCTCTGCAAAAATCACCAGGAACAACACCACGTACACCCAGCCACCGCTCCATGTGACAAGGTCTGCAATGTGGCGATCCAAATGCAAAAGAACATCCGCCGCTGCGACAATGAATTCCATCGAATCGCTCATGCAATTGAACCAAACGCGCAAGACGATTAGGTCTTTGCTCCATTATGCAAGTGCAACGCCTTGCGCACGCTGCCTCCCGCTGCACGCAGAAGCGCGTGAGCACGTGATGCATCGCACCCTGCAAGTAGCATTACCAGAGCTGCTTTGACGTTTCCTCCAGCTTGCTGGAGCGTCGCGGCAGCAACGTCATAGTCAACGCTTGCGATCCGCATCACGATACCACATGCTCGCTCGCGAAGCTTTGCACTGAGCGGCTGGACGTCCACCATGATGTTGCCGTACGTTTTGCCAATGCGAACCATTGCTGCAGTCGAGAGCATGTTGAGCACCAACTTCTGTGCTGTCCCCGATTTGAGCCGTGTCGAGCCAGCGATGATCTCTGGACCTACATTCGGAGCAATGATGATGTCGGCAGATGGGCAGAACTGTTCCACTTGACGTCGGTCGTTGGTGGTAACGAGCACGGTTACTGCACCAAACGCTTTAGCGTATTCCAAGGCACCGAGGACAAACGGTGTCCGTCCCGAAGCACTAATACCGCACACGACGTCGCACATGCTAACACCTTCGGCAGCCAACGCTTCTGCGCCAGCAGTGGGATCATCTTCGGCACCCTCTTGTGCAGCAAAGACTGCTTGCGGACCACCAGCAATGATGCCACGGACCATCGTCGGTGGCACCCCAAACGTTGGGGGGCATTCAGCAGCATCCATGATGCCGAGCCTTCCGCTTGTTCCTGCGCCAATGTAGAGCAACCGTCCACCGCTACCAACTGCGCGAGCAATTGCCTCTGCAGCAGCTGCAATCTGGGGGATTTCCTCACGAACAGCCAGTGCCACCTTCTGGTCTTCCTCGTTCATCATGCGGAGGAAATCTTCGGTAGCCATAGCATCCATCGCTGCTGACGCAGGGTTAGGCTGTTCAGTGCGGAGATGACGGATTTGCTCAAACAGTGCGCGATTCATAGCAACGTTCCACCGAGTATGAGCATGGCAACAACGAAGTAGATGATGATTCCGCTTACGTCCACTAACGTTGCGATAAACGGTGCTGAAGATGTTGCTGGGTCGAACCCAAGCCGATAGAGCAGCAACGGCAGCATCGCACCGATTGTCGTTCCCCAGAGTACGATTCCAATGAGACCAAAACCAACAGTTAGCGCGATAAGCAGATGATGCTCGCCATAAATATGGCCGAACAGCAATGTCCACAACTCGATCCGGAGGAAACCAAGTAATCCGAGAATGCTGCCGAGAGCAAGTCCAGAGAAGAGCTCGCGCCGAAGCACAAGCCACCAGTCACGGAACGAGATCTCTTGAAGCGCTAATGCACGCGTAATCAATGTTGCTGCCTGCGAACCAGAGTTTCCTCCAGAGGAAATCACCAGTGGCAGGAAAAGGACAAGCACAACTGCTTTTTCGATCTCCTTTTCGAAGAACGATAGTGCTGTCGTCGTGAGCATCTCGCTGAGCATCAGTGCTGTCAGCCACCCCGCACGCTTCCGAATGAGCACGGTGACTGGCGTCGCGCGATAGCTGATGTCAAGCGCCTCCATCCCACCGAGTTTCTGGATATCTTCGGTGGCTTCTTCCTCCGCAACGTCGAGGACGTCATCGAACGTGACGATGCCGACGAGAATGCCGTTAGAGTCAACAACCGGAAGCACAGAGAGGTCGAACTTTTCCATCATGCGGACGGCGGCTTCTTGATCATCGAAGGCAGAAAGGCGAGGAGTATCTTCCATCAATTCGCCGACTGTCGCTGTTGGATCGGCTAAAATGAGCGTCCGAAGCCGAACGGCACCGAGCAACCGCCCGTTCTGATCACAGACGTAGAGCCGATTGAGTGTTTCGCTATCGTTGCCGTGTTGACGGATGTAGTTGAGAGCATCGGCGACTGTCCACCTGGGCTGAAGAGCAAGAAAATCGGGCGTCATTAGCCGCCCGACACTTTCCTCAGGATAGCCAAGCAACCACCGCGCTTCGCGGAGATCGTCCGGATCGAGTAACGTAAGCAGCCGATTGGTCACGTGCCCAGGTAGCTCTGAAAGGAGTGCAGTACGGTCATCGGGCGAGAGTGCTGCAAGCAGTTGCCGCGTTTCGCTATCGGTCAATTCACGGAGCAGATTGACTTGTTGGTCTGGCTCAAGGTAGGCGAACACTTCATGTGCTACGTCTTGTGGAAGTGCACGGTAGAGCAAGACCCGTTCTGCTTTCGGAATGCTCAGCATCAGTTCGGCAATTTCTGCTGGCGACCACGATTGAAGCACCTCCCGCAGCAGCGACCACTCGCGCTGTTCGATCAAATCGTGGATCTCTGGAAGAAGCAGTTCTTTGAGCATCACCGTAGGACGAAACTTTCGTTGCAAAAATAGACCTGCCCCCGAGTTGTGGGGCGTAAATTTCCTATCGTTTCTGTAAATTTGCGTTTCGAACGATTGCTAGCATACAAATGGCACATCATAAATCTGCGCGCAAGCGCATCCGACAATCGCAAAAACGCAATCAATACAACCGCCAGTGGAAGTGGCTCATCAAGCGGGCAACGAAAGCAGTCCGCAGAGCTACTACGCTGGAAGAGGCTGAACGGCTTCTTCACGATGCAGCCAAGATCATCGATCGCAGCGCTGCGCGTGGCGTCATTCACCGTAATACTGCCGCGAATCGCAAGTCAGCTCTCGCGCGATTTGTCAACAAACACTTTGCTGCCCCACCAGCAGCGTAAAGACAGTTTTCTGCACCCGTAGCTCAATTGGATAGAGCATCTGACTACGGATCAGAAGGTTTGGGGTTCGAATCCCTACGGGTGCGCAGACAAAAAGGGGAGCGCAGCTCCACCTCCTACACATGCTCGTCCCTTCCGAGACACAAACTGGCTCGGAAGGGATGATTATTTTACAGCCATTTGCTGGAGCTTGCGGCGTGCAAGGATTGCCGCGTCGCTGGAGGGAAACGATTCGATGAGGGACTGGAGGTGCTGGCGTGCGCGGTCGCGCTCCCCTTGCTCTGCAGAGAGTACCGCAAGGAGGTAGAGCACATCTGGTCGGCGGGGTGAATTGCTCGATCGAAGAAGTTGCCATGCAGCTTCTGCATCTCGGTGTGCTCGATCACGTTGCTGCATTTGGTAGTAGGCAACTGCACGCCAGTAGTAGTACTCACCCTTGCGGGGTGGGTCATGCTCGAGGAGCTTGGAGAGCTGAGCTATAGCGTCGGCATGCCGTCCCGCTCGAAGCGCAACAATCGCACTATCTAACAGCAACTTTTGCTCCACTGGTGTTCCAAGAGATGATGCGCGTCGCAGATTCCGCGCTGGAGGGACATCCTGCTGCGTGCTTGCAGGTGCACCATTGGGAATTTTCGTGATCCGAGATGTCCGCACCTTTCGGGGTGGGGATTTCGGCGGTGGACTGTTGTTCCCCGATGTCAGTGCAGAAGCATTATCGGGGAGAATCACGCCTGGGTTCGAGCGGAGAGGAGGAAGAGGACTGGGACGATCGTGCACTGCTGTCGGAGAAGACGCTGAACCTGCGACGATAGTATCCTCCGCAGGGCGTTGCGTCTTCGTTTGCAGTGCACCAGTACGCCGTGCAAGCTCCTCATACGAGTGTCGTAGATGTCCGATATCCCGAGCAATCGTATCAAGACGCGATTCAATTGCGGCTTGACGCTGCGAAAGCTCATCCAGGTACGCCCGAAGAGGTAAAAGTCGGTGCCGTTCAGTACTACTCGCTGAATCATTGCGAGGAGGGGTGGGTGGCTCTGTGCGCGACGAAGCCTCGGTGCGTGGCTGGTGCAATGCAGGCCGGAGCGCTCGACAACTACTCAGCAGAAGAGCAGCTACTATTCCTGCACTCAGTGCAATAGCTGAACTCAGTCGCGCCACGACGATTTCTCCACGACCGGAGGCCAGTAGTCTTACAATTCGATTTCATGCAATGTCTGATATCGCACATCCCGTGCCATGCGGTTGATACGCTCAATGTAGTCGCTATAGTCGTTGCGTTCGAGCAAGCGATCTTCGCTGGAATCGAACTCTTCTTTCGATGGATAAATGGTCAACTCGGTGAACTCATGATTCTTTCCCTCGAAGACGTAGTATTCGATGCCCTCATCAGCGTAGATGCCTTTGAGGCGACGGACGACTTCGCGATACTCAGGAAGACGTTCGGGATCAATGACGTAGGTCATCGAAAAAAGAACTTTCGCCATAGACTTTTGCATACGGATACGTGTAACAGATGCGAATATACGCTACATTAGAAGCCAAGGAGTTGTTCTAATGCGACGAGAATTTTGGATGCATTCGGCAAGACCGCTGATTCGAGTGGTGGGGCAAGCGGCGTTGGGGAATCGAATGCAGCGACGCGCACAATCGGTGCATCGAGCCATTCAAAGCAATGCTGTGCAATGCGTGCTGCGATCTCTCCACCAAAGCCACCCGTGAGCACCGCTTCGTGTGCGACAAGTACCCGGCCTGTTTTGCGAACACTGGCATAAACGCTATCCTCATCGAAGGGCACTAACGATCGAACGTCAACTACCTCGACACGAATACCACGACGTGCCATCTTTTCGGCAGCCTCGAGCGCCATGTGGACAGCAGAGCCATAGGCAATGACACTTACATCACTTCCAGGACGGACGACTGCTGCCTTCCCCAGCGGCACGGTATACTCACCAGCCGGCACTTCCTGCTTGATTTTGCGATAGAGTCCCTTGTGCTCGAAGAAGAGAACGGGGTTGTCATCGCGGATTGCGGAAAGCAGAAGACCCTTCGCATCAGCAGGGAACGCAGGGCAAACTACTTTCAATCCTGTTGCGTGGACAAACCAGTTCTCCGGGTTCCGAGAGTGGAAGGGATTGGCTCCGACTCCCCCGCCGCTTGGTCCGCGTACGACGATTGGTACACCAATTCCCCAGCGGTATGCTGTCGTCCCTGCAACATTGACGATTTGATTGAACCCGCACGTGATGAAGTCCATGAACTGCATCTCAGCAACTGGACGCATGCCGTTGAGAGCTGCTCCAATCGCTGCACCTATAATTGCAGCCTCTGATATCGGTGCATCAATCACACGCTCTGGACCAAATTCCTCGATGAATCCTTTGGTGACCTTGAACGCGCCGCCATAAACTCCAATGTCTTCACCAATGAGGAAAACGCGCTCGTCGCGTTGCATTTCATAGCGGAGCGCATCGCGTATCGCCTCGAGGTACGTCATCACTGGCATCGCGCTGAACAGCTACGTTTCAACGATGCCGGTTTTCAAGATGACGTAGTTGCCGTCGCTGGTTCGTCCCCAGAGGAAAACGTGGACATTCCGTTCCCCGACCCAGTAGTGCTTTGGATTTGCAACATTTGCAAAAAAAAGCTCCTTCATTCTGCGGAAGCGTTCAGCCATTGCGCGTTCTTCCTCGTTTTGCCAGTCATACGTCTCAGTAACACCTTCGAAGTAATCCTCTGGTGGAACCTCAGAAATTGCCTGCTGGTGGGAGATCCCGAATGCGTCCACGAGCGCATCAATGGTGAGAGCGCCACGCTCGCTAACTTCCCAGAGGAGGACATCCACAGGCGCATCCGTTTCGCTTGGATAGAGCACACCGTCTGCAAGCCGATAAAGCTCACGATAGAGCTGTTCGGCAGGGAGCACAGTTGTTGATGGCATCGGTATTCTCTCAGCCTAGATAGGTGCGAAGCTCTTTCGAGCGTGTAGCATGGCGCAGCCGTCGAATTGCTTTTTCCTTGATTTGTCGCACCCGTTCGCGCGTCAGTCCAAGTCGTTCGCCAATCTCTTCGAGCGTAAGCTGTGGGCAGCCATCGACGCCAAAGTAGTACCGAATGACCGCTGCCTCCCGCTCGGGCAGCGCTTGGAGCGCTTGATGGATTTCGTAGCAGAGAGACTCGTGGATCAAATCCGCATCGGGCGGCGGTTGGGATTCGTTCGGGAGGATATCGAGCAAGCGGCTTTCTTCACCGTGGACAAAGGGCGCATCAATCGAAAGATGCCGTCCGGACATCCGCATCGTCTCTGCGATCTCGGTGATGCTCATCTCCAGCTCTTCGGCCATCTCGGCTGGTGTTGGCTCGCGCTCATAGCGCTGCTC
>RFIK01000107.1 GCA_003695605.1 Chlorobiota bacterium | reverse complement strand
GTCAATCCCAAGTACGATCTGACTGTCAAGGTGATGAAAAAACTCAACATCACCGCCGACGATCTGGAAAAAGAGCTTGCGAAGGCAATCGAGGAAGATCCGCGCAATAAAGCTGAGCGACAGAAACAATCACCGCCGACACCACGACGCCGGAGCAGAACCACAAGTGACAAAGCTCCCGATATCCCAGTTGACGAAATTCCACGTTGAAACACCACCAAGCCCATTGCACATGAGCATTGCTCTTCGTTTCTCCGAGCTCCATTCAATCCTGAACGTTGATACTGTCGCACCCAGCGAGCGCATCTTCACCGGTGTTGCGCCGCTCGATCAAGCAGGACCAGACGACATTGCGTTTTTTTTCCGCCCAGAGTTCACCGCTGCAGCACGCAACACGCGCGCAGGACTGGTAATCACCAGCACTGCATTTGCGGATTACCTTCCGCCTCAAACACCGCGGCTCTGCCATCCGGATCCAGAAGAAGCGATGGCGACGCTGCTCGAATATCTTGCAATGCGTACAAAGCCCCAGGGCGGAGCAATTCATCACACCGCTTCGATTGCGCCGTCGAGTACTATTGCGAAGAATGCACGTATCGGCGCGGGGACCATCATCGGCGAACACGTCCACATCGGCGATGAGGTTGAGATTGGCGCGCGTGTCGTCATCGAAGATGGTGTCACAATCGGTGAGGGGACGGTCATCGAGTCCGGTGCAGTCATCCGGAGTGGTACGGTCATTGGGAAGCGCTGCCGCATCGGGAGCGGCGCAGTTATCGGATCGGAAGGCTTCGGTTTCATCGAGCGCAACGGCCGCTACCGCCACCTCTATCACGTGGGAAATGTCGTCATTGGCGATGATGTCGAAGTTGGCGCCAATTCATGCGTTGATCGCGGCCTGCTCGGCACGACGATTATCGAGGATGGCGTCAAGATTGATAACCTTGTCCACATTGCCCACAACGTCGTCATTGGCGAGCATACCGCAATCGCAGCCCAGGCGGGGATTGCAGGAAGCACGCACGTCGGCAAACGCAATCGTATTGGCGGGCAAGCGGGATTGACAGGTCATATCTCGACGTGTGATGATGTTACGATCGGTGCACAATCGGGGGTATCGAAATCCATCACGCAGCCGGGCGAGTACAGTGGAACACCTGCAGTGCCACTCCAACGACGCTTGCGGAGCGAAGCTGCGCTTCGGCAACTTGTCGAACTGGTGCCCATCATCGAATCGCTTGCCCACAAATTTGCACCGAAGCCAACCGACCAGCTTCGCGATGAGCAGGAGTAGCTCCTTGTGGTAGAGAGAATGTTGCACCCACACTCTCAACGTCAGTGATGGTTGACCGTCAGCGCACGATCAAAGAGCCAGTCAGTTTTACTGGAGTTGGATTGCACACAGGCAATGCCTCCACGATCACATTCCATCCAGCACCCGAAGGGTACGGCTATCGCTTCGTCCGAACGGACATCCCCAACAGCCCCGAAATTCCTGCTCTTGTAGACTACGTTACCGACATCGCACGCGGCACGACGATCTCCTACGATGGTGTCGCAGTGCACACCGTTGAGCATGTCTTGGCAGCACTCGTGGGGTTGCAGATTGATAACTGCCGCATGGAACTCACGGCAAACGAGCCCCCAGTGGGGGATGGGAGCGCTCTGCCGTTTGTCGAAACGCTTCGCAAAACCACAGTCGTCGAGCAGTCGGCACCACGCGAGTACTTGGTGTTCGATCAACCAATTCGATACACCAACGAAGAAAAGGGCGTCGATCTGGTCGCTCTCCCGAACGACGACTATCGCATCACCGTGATGATTGACTACAACAACCCTGCGCTTGGAAGCCAACACACGGGGCTCTTCAATCTCGAAAAAGAATTCGTTACAGAGTTTGCGCCGGCGCGGACGTTCTGCTTCCTCCACGAAGTGGAAATGCTCTGGGATCAAGGTCTCATTCGTGGCGGGAATCTCGATAACGCCATCGTCATCGTTGATCGCGAAATGAGCGATGAGCAGCTCCATGCACTGCTCAAAAAGCTCGGTATCGAGCGGAACGTTGTGCTTGGTACCAACGGCATTTTGAACAACACCCAACTCCGGTTCAAAAACGAGCCTGCACGCCATAAGCTGCTCGACCTAATGGGGGACCTTGCCCTTGTTGGCGTTCCGATGAAGGCACAAATTCTCGCTGCTCGGCCTGGTCACGCCAGCAACATCGAATTCGCGCGAAAGATTCGCAAGCACTACGAGCAGAAGAAACTGTTGCGTCGCTACCAGCCAAAGCAGGCCAACGGTACAGTGCTCGACATCAATGCGATCATGAAAATCATGCCGCATCGTTTCCCCTTTTTGTTGGTGGATCGCGTCATCGAGTTCGATAGCGAGCGGAATCGCATCGTCGGAATCAAAAACGTTACGATCAACGAGCCATACTTTCCGGGTCATTTCCCCGTGCGCCCCGTGATGCCTGGCGTTCTGATTTTGGAGGCGATGGCACAAGTCGGCTGCATCCTTCTGCTCAACGTCGAGGGCATGTACGACGCAAATAAGCTCGTGTTCTTCATGGGGATCAACAATGCAAAGTTCCGCAAGCCTGTTATCCCAGGCGATCAATTAGTGCTCGATGTTGTGCTGACGGGCAAGCGCTTCAATACGATCGCGCTCCAAGCGAAAGCGTACGTGGGCGACAGCTTGGTAGCAGAAGCCGATCTTCAAGCAGCTGTTGTGGAGAAGGAGGCATAGCTCGTGAGTGTCACGGTACACCCAACCGCGATTGTCGCTGCCGATGCCCAGCTTGGCCAGGATGTCACTGTGGGACCGTTTGCAATTATCGAAAGCGACGTCGTCATCGGCGATGGAACAATCATCTATCCGCACGCCATTGTCTTGAGCGGTTCGCGAATTGGGCGGCAGTGCAAAATCTTCCCTGGCGCTGTCATCGGTGCGGAGCCGCAGGACCTGCGCTACACAGGTTCGCCGACGATCGTTGAAATTGGAGACCGAACGACGGTCCGTGAATTTGCTACGCTCAACCGTGGATCGCAT